>CAZPNH010000464.1:0-2880 GCA_964587635.1 uncultured Bordetella sp. | reverse complement strand
GCTGGTGCCGCTGCACGCGGGTCTTGCCTTCGAAGGCGCCGGACACGATGACGGCCTGGAAGTGCTGGCCGTCGCCGATGACTTCGAGATGTTCGCAGGCCAGCCCCGCCGCGATGCCGCTCTTGACACTTTCAGGAGTCACCATGGCCTATTGCCTCAACTTGTAGCCCGAGCGCAGCATCAGCAGGCTGGCCGCGGAAAGCAGCGCGAAGCTTACCGCGACCACGGCGAGGCTCGCGAGCGGCGGGAAATCCGACACGCCGAAAAAGCCGTAGCGGAAGCCGTCGATCATGTAGAAAAACGGGTTGAGATGCGAGGCGGCCTGCCAGAATTCCGGCAGCGTGCGGATCGAATAGAACACGCCGGAGAGAAACGTCAGCGGCAGGATGGCGAAGTTCTGGAACGCCGCGATCTGGTCGAATTTGTCGGCCCAGATGCCGGCGACCAGCCCGAGCGCGCCCAGCATGGCGGCGCCCAGCAGCGCGAAGCCCAGCACCCAGAGCGGCGCGACCATGTGCAGGTCGACGAACCAGACCGTCACCGCCAGCACGCCCACGCCGACCACCAGCCCGCGGATCACCGAGGCGAGCACGTAGGCGCCGAAGAATTCGAAGTAGGAAATCGGCGGCAGCAGCATGAAGACCAGGTTGCCGCTGATCTTCGACTGGATCAGGCTGGAGGAACTGTTGGCGAAGGCGTTCTGCAGCACGCTCATCATCACAAGGCCGGGCACGAGGAACTGGGCGTAGCTCACCTGGTCGTAGACGGGCATGCGGCCGCCCAGCGCGTGGGCGAACACGACCAGGTACAGCAGCGCCATGAGCACCGGCGCGGCGACGGTCTGGAAGCTCACCTTCCAGAAGCGCAGCGTCTCCTTGTAGAGCAATGTGATGAAGCTGCCCATCAGTGCTTCGCCATGACGCGCAGAAAAACCTCTTCCAGGTCCGGCGGCTCGAGCTCGAGTTCGCGGATCGCGACGCCCGCCCCGCGCAGGCGGTGCAGCACCTCCTCCAGGCCGGCATAGTCGCGCAGCCGCAGCGTGAAGCGGCCGCCGTCGTTGGCGAGTACTTCCACGCCCAGGTCTTCGGGCAGAGTGTCGCGGTCCAGGCGCAGCTTGAGCACCAGCCCGGAGAAGTTCTCGAGCAGGTTGCGGGTCGAGTCGAGCGCCACCACCCGCCCCGCCTTGAGCATGGCGATGCGGTCGCACAGCTCCTCGGCCTCTTCCAGGTAGTGCGTGGTGAGCACGATGGTGTGGCCGTCGCGGTTCAGGCGCCGGATGAATTTCCAGAGCCCCTGGCGCAGCTCGACGTCCACCCCCGCGGTCGGCTCGTCGAGCACGATCACCGGCGGCTTGTGCACCAGCGCCTGCGCCACCAGCACGCGCCGCTTCATGCCCCCCGAGAGCGTGCGCATGTTGGCGTCGGCTTTCGCCCCCAGATCCAGGTGGTGGATCACCTCGTCGATCCAGGCGTCGTTCTTGCGCAAGCCGAAATAGCCGGACTGGATGCGCAGCGTCTCGCGCACCGTGAAGAAGGGATCGAACACCAGTTCCTGCGGCACGACGCCGAGCATGCGGCGCGCGCGCCGGTAATCGTCGACGACGTCGGCGCCCATCACGCGCACCTTGCCAGCGCTCGCACGCGCGAGGCCGGCGATGATGCTGATCAGGGTCGTTTTGCCCGCGCCGTTCGGCCCCAGCAAGCCGAAGAATTCGCCCTCGGCGACCGCGAGACTCACCCCGGCGAGCGCTTGCAGCGCGCCGTAGCGCTTCTCGACGTTCAGGGCTTCAATGGCAAAGGTCATGGGCGGGCGTGCCCGCGACCACGTGCTCGGGCACGATCGCGCGGGCGTGCGAACTCAGTGGTGCGCCGGGGAGGCGGGCAGCAGTTCTGCCACGCCGTACAGACGGGCGATGGTGGTCAGGCCTTGGGGGAGGTTGGCGAACACGAGACTGCGGTTCTGCCGCTTGGCCTCGCGCAGCCAGGCGAGCAGCAGCGCCAGGGCGGAGGAGTCGAGCTCGCCCACTTCCGCGAGGTCCACGGTTTGCACGCCCTCGGCGATGGCGGCGTTGCCCTCGCTCAGCGCAGCGGCGACGCTGGCGAGCGTCAGGCTGCCGCTCACGATCAGGCGTTCGCCCTCGCGCCGCATCATTTCTTGTCCGCCCCGGCAACCGGCCCGCGTTCGAGCGACTTGTTCTTCGCCTGCAGCGCCTTGATCAGACCATCTACGCCGGACTCGCGCACCAAATTATCGAACTCGGTGCGGTAGTTCGCCACCAGGCTGATGCCGCCGACGCGCACGTCCCAGACCTTCCAGCCGCCGGGACGTTTTTCCATGTCGTAGTCGATCGTCACGGGCTGGGTACCCGACTGCATGACGCGGACGTTCACCGTGACGTCGGTGTCGGTGGGCTTGGCGCGCAGCGGGCGGAACTCGAATTTCTGGCTGCTGTAGGAGGCCAGCGCGCTCGCATAGGTGCGCACCAGCAGCGTCTTGAACTCATCCATGAGGTGCGCCTTCTGGTCGGCGCTGGCCTTGTCCCAGTTGCGGCCGACCGCGCTCGAGGTCATCGCCTGGAAATTGAAGTGCGGCAGGACCTTGGTCTCGATGAGCGCGATCACCTTCTTGCGATCGCCCGCCTGGATGTCCTTGTCCTTCTGGATGATGTCGACGACTTCCAGCGTGACGTTCTTCACCAGCACGTCGGGTGCCAGCACATCGGCCGGCGTCTGCGCGCGCGCAGCGCCGGCCAGAACGAGGGCCGCGGTCGCGGCGACGGTCGCGAGCCGCGCGAACATCGGGGACATCCTAACCTCCGCTGCGGGCCGCGGCGGAAGCAGGCTGCTCGAGCAGGCGCACCGCAGCGTCCAGACCGGCGCC
>CAZPNH010000463.1:0-2887 GCA_964587635.1 uncultured Bordetella sp. | reverse complement strand
GTAGCCGTCCTGCAGTTCCTTCGCGGCGCGCTGCGCCATCAGCGCGCGCACCGGCGACTCCTTCTTCGAGGCGGCGGCCCCGGCGACGGTGCGGAACTCGATGCGCTTCTGGTAGCTCGCCCCCTGCACCACGCGGTCCACGTAGACCCCGGGCGTGTGCACCTGTTCGGGGTCCAGGCCGCCCACGTCCAGCAGCTGCTCGACTTCGGCCACCGTAACCTTGCCGCAGGTGGCGATCATCGGATTGAAGTTGCGCGCGGTCTTGCGGTAGACCAGGTTGCCCGACTTGTCGCCCTTCCAGGCCTTGACGATGGACAGGTCGGCGTGGATCGCCTCCTCCAGCACGTACTCCTTGCCGCCGAAGGACTTGGTTTCCTTGCCTTCCGAGAGTTTGGTGCCGGCGGCGGTGCGCGTGTAGAAGCCCGGGATGCCCGCGCCGCCCGCGCGCAGCTTCTCCGCCAGCGTGCCCTGCGGGGTGAGCTGCAGCTCCAGCTCGCCGGCCAGCACCTGGCGCTCGAATTCCTTGTTCTCTCCCACGTAGGACGCGATGACCTTCTTCACCTGGCGCGTCTTGAGCAGCAGGCCCATGCCGAAATCGTCCACGCCGGCGTTGTTGCCGACGATGGTCAGGCCCTTGGTGCCGCTGTCCACCAGCGCCTGGATGAGATTCTCGGGAATGCCGCACAGGCCGAAGCCGCCGGCGGCGATGGTCATCCCGTCGTGCAGGAGTCCCTGCAGGGCGGCGGCGGCGTTCGATTGGGTTTTATTCATGGGACGAGTTCTCCAGTGTCAGGTTCTTGCCTCGAGCAGGCGCTCGCGGATCGCGTCGGGAATGCGGGCGGACTTCTGCGTCTTCATGTTCACGAATACCACCACCGCGGCGCCGTCGGCGTACGGTACCGGATCCGCGTCCACCCGCAGTTCGTAGTACGTCGGCACGCTGGACCCTCCCAGCGCGCCCACGTGGAGCTTGACCTCCACCGTGCCCGGGTAGGTGATCGGCCGCTTGTAGTTGCAGGAAGCGTTGGCGATGACGATGCCGGTGGACTGCCAGGCCTCGCCCCTGGGCAGCAGCGCGGCGAACCAGCTGATGCGCGCCTGCTCCATGTAGCGGAAGTAGACGGTGTTGTTGACGTGGCCCATGGCGTCCATGTCGCCCCAGCGGATCGGGATGCGCTCGACATGCGCCAGCCTGTGTTCCTCGCTGGCAAGGATTCGCCTTGAGCTCATAGGTCGTCATTCTATAATCCCGGCCATGGCTCGCGAATCCATGCAGTACGACGTCGTGATCGTCGGCGGCGGCCCGGCGGGCCTCTCCGCGGCGATCCGGCTGAAACAGCTCTCCCCCGACACCTCGGTCTGCCTGGTCGAGAAAGGCTCGGAAATCGGCGCGCACATCCTCTCCGGCGCGGTGATGGACCCGCGCGCCATCAACGAGCTGTTTCCGGACTGGAAGGAGAAAGGCGCGCCGCTCAACGCGCCGGTATCCGAGGACCGCTTCCTGTTTCTGACGGAGAAATCGGCATTTAAAACGCCGAACTTCCTGCTGCCCGCCTGCTTCCAGAACCACGGCAACTACGTCATCAGCCTGGGCAATGTCGCCCGCTGGCTGGGCCAGCAGGCCGAAGCGCTGGGCGTGGAAATATTCCCGGGCTTCGCCGCGGCCGAGGTGTTGTATGACGACAAGGGCGCCGTGAAGGGCGTCGCCACCGGCGACATGGGCGTCAACCGCAAGGGCGAGCATACGGACGCGTTCCAGCCCGGCATCGAGCTGCACGCGAAGTACACCTTCTTCGCCGAAGGCTGCCGCGGCAGCCTCGGCAAGCAACTGGAGGCGAAATTCAACCTGCGCAAGGGCTCCGATCCGCAGGTCTACGGCATCGGCCTGAAGGAATTGTGGGACCTGAAGCCGGAAAAGCACCAGCCGGGCCTCGTCGTGCACACCGCCGGCTGGCCGCTGGACAGCGACACCTACGGCGGGTCCTTTCTCTATCACCTGGAGAATAACCAGGCGGCGGTCGGTTTCGTCGTGGGCCTGGGCTACACCAACCCCTACCTCAGCCCTTTCGAGGAATTCCAGCGCTACAAGACCCATCCGGCAATCCGCAGTTTCCTGGAAGGCGGCAAACGCGTCGCCTATGGCGCGCGCGCGATCACGGCCGGAGGGCTGCAATCGCTGCCCGAGCTGGTGTTCCCCGGCGGCTGCCTGATCGGCGACGACGCGGGCTTCCTGAACGCCTCGCGCATCAAGGGCAGCCATTGCGCCATCAAGTCCGGCATGCTCGCCGCCGAGGCCGCGCACGCCGCGCTGGGCGCGGGGCGCTCGGGCGACGCGCTTGCGTCCTACCCCGAGGCGTTCAGGCAGAGCTGGCTGTTCGACGAGCTCTACCGCGCGAGGAATTTCAAGCCCTGGATGTCGAAGGGCCTCTACACCGGCTCCCTCATGGTCGGCATCGACCAGATCGTGTTCGGCGGCAAGGCGCCCTGGACGCTGCACCACGGCCACGCCGATCACGAAACGCTGAAGAAGAAAACCGAAGTGCAGCCCATCGCCTATCCGAAGCCGGACGGCGCGCTCGGCTTCGATCGCCTGACCGACCTTTCCTTCTCCAACACCAACCACACCGAAGACCAGCCGAGCCACCTGACGCTGAAAGACGCGGCGATCCCCGTAAAGGTCAACCTGGAGCAGTACGCCGGTCCGGAGCAGCGCTATTGCCCCGCCGGGGTTTATGAATTCATTGATATCGATTCAAACCCCAAATTGCAGATCAACGCCCAGAACTGCGTGCACTGCAAGACCTGCGACATCAAGGATCCCAACCAGAACATCGACTGGACCGTGCCGCAAGGGGGCGGGGGGCCGAATTATTCGAATATGTGACGG
>CAZPNH010000462.1:0-2890 GCA_964587635.1 uncultured Bordetella sp. | reverse complement strand
GCCTGCGCGACCTCCGAGACCGCGACCTCGAAATCCAACATGGACCAAGTAGCCTCGGCCGGACTGCCGGCCGCCTGCGCCGGCTGGGCAGGCAGCCGTGCCGGACGGCCCTGCCCGTATGACCATCCGTAGGCGCGCCTGACGGCAGCTGGCTTGGCTTTGTAAGCCTATATAACCAAAGCATAAAAAGCTTTATCTGATTCTTACGCGATAGTCCCCACACTGATCTCCTGGCGCCGCTGTTGGCGCAAGGAGATCAGGATGACCACCCTTCAAGCTAGAAGCTGGGCGCGCTTCGGACGGCGCGACACCAAGTCCCACGACCACAGCCGGATCCGGGCATTTGCCCGCGACGCACTCGGCATCGCGGTTCTCGCCGCCATATTCGCGGCGTGCATCGCGCTTCGCGTGCTCATGTTCGTGCATCTGCCGTGACGGGCGACGGCCATTGCTTCGGCATCGACGCGGAGAATGGCCGCGCCGCGGTGCTGGTCGAACGATGCGGCGCCGAATCGAGCGCGGCCGAATGGTTCCCCCTCGATGCACCGGGGCTCGACGCGCTTGCCGCCCGCGTGGCCGGCTGCGGCGGGAACGCCAGAGTTTGCGTAAGTTCCAGGGGATCCCGCTCGCTTGATGTCGCGGGACGCATGATGCAGTCGCCGCAGGTGGAGCTGCTGCTCCTGTTCGAGCGCGGACGTCCGCCGTGCGAAGGCACCGCTGCGCAGGCAACGCACGCGGCCGAACTTGCGAAGAGCGCGCAACGTGCGATTTGACCCAGGCGCAATGCGTGTCCCCGCAGCAGCACCTCCCTCGCCGCAGGTCGCAGCGGGCGACGTGATCCACTGCTGCCCCGTCTGCGAACTACGCCATGCCATCTCCACCGCGCGGGCCGAGCTGGCATACGGGCGGCAACTCTGCTGCAGCCCGGATTGCGAGGGCGAGCGCCGGCGCCGCTTGAGAAGCGCGTGACGGACATCCTGCTCATCGTCGCCCTGGCCGATACCGCCATCGTCGCAGCCGTCGTGATCGGCGTACTGCTGGATGGACTGCGGAACCGGGATTGAGAGGATGCGCTAGAGTGCGTGCATGAGCGAGGCTCGCCCGGATCCGGACGCCCTGCTCGCGCGGGTGCAGCGCGAGGAAACGAAGGCAAGGCGCGGCAAGCTGAAGATTTTCTTCGGCGCCACCGCCGGCGTGGGCAAGACCTACGGCATGCTCGAGGAAGCGCGCGCGCAGAAGGCCAAGGGCGTCGACGTCGTGGCGGGCTACGTCGAGCCGCACGGCCGCGCCGATACCGAAGCGCTGCTCGAGGGCCTGGAGCAGCTGCCTTTCCTGCAGGTCGCCTACCGCGGCGCGCTGCTGCGCGATTTCGACCTCGACGCGGCGCTCAAGCGCAAGCCCGCGCTGCTGCTGGTGGATGAGCTGGCGCATTCGAATCCCGTCGAGGGCGAGCCCGCGCCGCGCCACGCCAAGCGCTGGCAGGACATCGAGGAACTGCGCGACGCCGGCATCGACGTCTACACCACCGTGAACGTGCAGCACATCGAAAGCCTGAACGACGTGGTCGCGGGCATCACCGGCGTGCGCATCCAGGAAACCGTGCCCGACCACGTGTTCGAAGCCGCGGACGAGGTCGAGCTGGTCGACACGCCGCCTGACGAGCTGATCGAGCGGCTGCGGGCCGGCAAGGTCTACGTGCCGGAGCAGGCGCGCCACGCCATCGACAATTTTTTCCGCAAGGGCAACCTCATCGCGCTGCGCGAACTCGCGCTGCGCACGACCGCGGACCGCGTGGACGCGGCGATGCGCGAATACAAGGACGGGCATTCCATCCAGGTCACCTGGGCGGCGGGCGAGCGGCTGCTCGTGGCGGTCGGCCCCTACGAGACCGCCGAGCGCCTGGTGCGCGCCGGCAAGCGCATGGCAGTCGCGCTGCACGCCGAGTGGATCGTGGTCTACGTCGAGACCGCCGACCTGCTGCGCCTGCCCGACGCCGAGCGCGACCGGCGCATCGCGCTGCTGCGCCTCGCCGAATCGCTGGGCGCGGAGTCCGTGACGCTGGGCGGCGCCTCAGCCGGCGAGGAAATCGCCAACTACGCGCGCACCCGCAACGTCACGCGCATCCTCATCGGGCGGCCGCGGCGCTCGCTCTGGCGGCGCCAGTTCCAGCCCTCGACCTACGGCGAGTTGCTGGCCATGACCGAAGGCATAGACATCATCGTGGTCGGGGGCGCCGACGAGTCCGCGGCGCTGCGCAGCCCGTTCCTCGCGCGCAGCCGCGCCTACCTGCAGGCGGCGCCCGCTGCAGCCGCCGGCAAGCTGCGCTGGCCGGGCTACGCCTGGAGCGCGGTCGCAGTGCTGGTCTGCACGCTTCTCGGCATGGCGATGACGCCCGCCTTCGAGCTGGTGAACGTGGCGATGGTGTACTTGCTCGCGGTGGTGCTGATGGCCTTCCGGTTCGGGCGCGGGCCGGCGGTAGTGACCTCCGTGTTCGGCGTCGCATCGTTCGATTTCTTCTTCGTGCCGCCGCAGCTGTCCTTCGCGGTGAGCGACATCCAGTACCTCCTCACCTTCGCCATCATGCTGGCGGTCGCACTCGTCATCTCCGGCCTCGCCTCGAGCGTGCGGCTGCAGGCCAACGTCGCCGGCCACCGCGAGCGGCGCACGGCGCTGCTGTATGCCATGACGCGCGAACTCGCCGCCACGCGCGGCGAGCAGAACATGGCGCGCGTCGCGGTGCGCCACGTGAGCGAGGTGTTCGACAGCCAGGTCGCGGTGCTGCTGCCGGATGCCGCCACGCGCGTGCGTCATCCGCGCGGGGAAAGCATCGCCGGTTCGCTGCACGGCGCCGACCTGGGCGTGGCGCAGTGGGTGCAGGACCACGGCGAGC
>CAZPNH010000461.1:0-2894 GCA_964587635.1 uncultured Bordetella sp. | reverse complement strand
GTCGCCGGATTTGCCCGGCGTCCACATGAACACGGTGTCGAGGCCCCAGCGCTGCTTGAACTGCGCGCTCCACGCGAGCACCTGCGCGGTGCTCGGCTGCTTCTTCGGCCGGCGCGCCCCCAGGCCCAGCACCACGTATTTCCCGGGTTCGAGGCCTTTTTCCGCAAGCCATGCGAGCGCAAACGCGGCCGATTCCGCAGGCAGCCTGTACGCCGGCAGGAATTTCCCGGAAGAAGCAACCCCGAGCGGCGCGAGCATGGCCAGCAGGCGGTCCATTTCGTGATGCGCGTTGTCGACCGGCAGGGGATCGGTCAGGCCCGGATATTTCGACGCATCGGCGCAGCGCGCCACGGTCCTCGCGCCGCGCACCGACAGGCCGCGCCGGATGGCGCGCGGCGATTCGTCGCCGTTGGCGACGATCACCCAGTCGTAGCGTTCGCGCCGCAGCGCCGCGTTCTGCACCAGCCACTGCCATGCCGCGCCCAGGTTTACGCGGCCCGCGTGCCGCACGCGCCGGTATACCCAGACGCGGTCGATGTGCGGATTGCCCGCCACCACCCAGGCGTTGTAGTCGTTTGCGAGCAGGTGCACTTCGGCCCGCGGCAGGCCCGCCTTGAGCTGCGCGAGCATCGGCGTGGCCAGCAGCAGGTCGCCGAGCTTGTCGCGCTTGATGACGAGGATTTTCATGGGATGGGAAAAAGCAGCGGCGATTATAATCGCCGCCTCCTGCCGATGATCCGCATCCACCACGTAAACCTGCAGCCGATCGTCGGCGGCGGCGAGATCTACACGCGCGCGCTGACGCGCGCCCTGGTCGACGCCGGCGCGCAGGTGACGCTGTATGCGCACCCCGCGGTGCGCCTGTGGGACGGCATGGACGGGCCCGGCCTGGACGTGGTGCGCATCGAACGCGAGGGCGAACTCCCCGCGCGCCTGCCGGCGAAAGGCGCGCTGGTGCTCACGCAAAGCCCGATTTCGGTGCAGCTCATCGAACGCATCGCGGCGAACCATCGCGTCGCCGGCTTCGCGCACATGCCGATGGTCCAGCGCGGCATCGAGGGCTTCCGCCCCTATCACCTGGTCGCCACCGTGTCGCAGTACTGCGTGGACCTGCTGCGCGCCGCGGGCCTCGCGCAGGTCTACGCGGAACCGGTCTACGGCACGGCCGACCTCGCGCGCAGCAGCGAGCCGGTCATCCGGCGCTCGCCGTATATCGTCGACCGGAAAAAATTCCGCGACGTTCTCATCGGCCGCTTCGGCGCGC
Source organism: uncultured Bordetella sp. (assembly GCA_964587635.1). Classification (GTDB taxonomy): domain Bacteria; phylum Pseudomonadota; class Gammaproteobacteria; order Burkholderiales; family SG8-39; genus RBG-16-66-20. Next base: position 1,630 of record CAZPNH010000461.1, on the reverse strand, counting down.
TCGCCGGATTCGCCGGCCGCAAGCACGAGCCCTTCGTCAAACGCGCGGGGCTCACGCTCGGCCTGGTGTCGCTCATCGCGCCCATCAAGCAGTTTCCGGAACTGTTCTCGATCCTCGCGCCCTACCTCGCGCGCCGCACGGCGGTGAACCTGGAAATTTTCGGCGCCGGCGGCTACGCGCAGGTTAGGGATCTCAGGCGCGCCCTGGCGCCGCTGGGCGGCCGCGCGCGCTTCTGGGGCTACCAGACGGATGTCGGCGCGATCTATCCCCAACTCGACTACCTGATGACCGGCCTGCCGGAAAAGGAAGCGCTCGGGCTGAACGCGCTGGAGGCCCAGGCCTGCGGCACGCCGGTACTCGCGCCCGATGCGCCGCCGTTCAGCGAAACCGTGCTCGAGGGCGCGAGCGGTTTCCGCTACCGCGATCCGCGCCAGGACGGCGGCCGGGATTTCGAGCGCATCCTGGATGCGATCCTCGCCGGGCGCCCGCGCCCCGATCCGCGCGTTGCCGCGCGCGCGCATCTCGAAAAGTTTTCCCATGCCGCGCTGGTCGGGCGCGCGCGCCGGCTGGTGCAGGCGCTTTCAGACCTAAAATAGCGCATGACGCGCGCCATCGTTCCGGTGATTCTCTGCGGCGGGTCCGGCAGCCGGCTGTGGCCGGTCTCGCGCCAGCTGCTGCCCAAGCAGTTCCTGCCGCTGGTCACCGGCCGCACGCTGCTGCAGGACACCGCGCTGCGCGCGCAGGAAGCCTCGGGCGGCGCGACGCCGATCGTCATCTGCAACGAAGCACACCGGTTCCTCGTCAACGACCAGCTTGCGGAAATAAGCATCGCCGCCCGCATCGTGCTCGAACCCGCCGGCCGCAGCACCGCCGCCGCGGTGGCCGTCGCGGCGATCGTGTGCGAAGCCGAGGATCCGGTGCTGCTGGTGCTCGCATCCGATCACGCCATTCGCGGCGCGGAGGCGTTCAACGGCGCGGTGCGGCGCGCCGCCGATGTCGCCGCCTCCGGCATGCTGGTCACATTCGGCATCGCCGCCGCCCGGCCCGACAGCAGCTTCGGCTACATCGAGCGCGGCGACGCCGTGCCTGGCACTTCGGGTGCATTCAAGATCACGCGCTTCGTCGAGAAACCCTCCGAAGCCGCCGCGCGCGCCATGATCGCCACCGGCCGCGTGTACTGGAACAGCGGCATGTTCGCCTTCGGCGCCAAGCGCGTACTCGAGGAACTCGGCCGCTACCGGCCGGACATTCTCGAAGCCTCGCGTGCCGCCGTGAAAACCGCCGCAGACGACCTGGGCTTTCTCAGGCTGGGCAAGGAAGCCTTCCTCGCCTGCCCCGCGGAAGCCATCGACCGCGCGGTAATGGAGCGCACCGCGCACGCCGCGGTGATCCCGGCCGAATTCGAATGGAGCGACGTCGGTTCCTGGTCGGCGCTCTGGGACCTGGCTGAAAAAGACGCCGCCGGCAACGCCACGCGCGGCGACGTGCAGCTGCAGGACACCAGCGGTTCGCTGGTGTTCGGCGACCGGCGCCTGATTGCGACGCTGGGGGTGGAGGACCTGATCATCGTGGACACGGACGACGCGCTGCTGGTCGCCGACCGCTCGCGCAGCCAGGACGTGCGCGAAGT
>CAZPNH010000460.1:0-2904 GCA_964587635.1 uncultured Bordetella sp. | reverse complement strand
ATCGTCGGCTACTGCTTCGGCGGCCTGCTCACCTGGTTTTCCGCGGCACGCGTCAAGGGTTTGTCGGCGGCGGTGCCTTACTACGGCGGCGGCATTCCGGACGTGGCCGATGAGCAGCCCAAGGTGCCGGTGATGCTGCACTTTGGCGAAAAGGACAGCTACATTCCGATGGAAGGCGTGGCCAAGGTCAAGGCCGCGCACCCCAGCGCCCAGGTGTTCACCTACCCGGCCGGCCACGGCTTCAACTGCGACCAGCGCGGCTCCTGGAACGCGGCCGCCTCCAAGATGGCGCGGGAACGCACCATCGAGTTTTTCCACAAGCACATCGGCTGATCGAAGTGGCCCTCACCAACCGGCAGTACCGCCTCGCCGCCCGGCCTGTCGGCCTCGCCAAGACGAGCGACTGGAATCTCACCACCGAGCCGGTCGGCGAACCGGCCGACGGCCAGGTGCTGGTCAAGGTCCTGCAGCTGTCGCTCGATCCGGCGATGCGCGGCTGGATGAATGAAGGCCGCAGCTACATCGCGCCCGTCGGCATCGGTGAGGTGATGCGCGCGGGTGGCATCGGCAAGGTGATGGCGTCGAAGAATTCCGCTTTTGTGGTGGGCGACCTCGTGGCCGGCGGTTTCGGCATCCAGGAATACTGCCTCGTCACCGATTTGAAGCAGACCGGCCTGCACAAGATCGATCCGCGCCTCGGCACGCCCGCGCAGTGGCTCAACGCGCTCGGCATGCCGGGCATGACCGCCTACTTCGGCCTGCTCGACGTCGGCCAGCCGAAGGAAGGCGAAACCGTGGTGGTTTCGGGTGCCGCGGGTGCGGTCGGCCAGACGGTCGGCCAGGTCGCGCGCATCAAGGGCTGCCGCGTCGTCGGCATCGCGGGCGGCAAGGCCAAGTGCGACTTCGTGGTGAACGAACTCAAGTTCGACGCCTGCATCGACTACAAGGCGGGCAACCTGCGTGATGGCTTGAAACAGCATTGCGCCAAAGGCGTGGATGTCTTCTTCGACAACGTCGGCGGGGACATCCTCGACACGGTGCTCACGCGCATCAACCGGGGCGCGCGCATCGTCGTCTGCGGCGCCATCTCCCAGTACAACAACACCACGCCGGTGAAGGGGCCGAGCAACTACATGATGCTGCTGGTCGCCCGCGCGCGCATGCAGGGCATGGTGGTGTTCGACTACGCCGAGCGCTTCCCCGCCGCCATCAAGGATATCGCGGGGTGGATGAAGGAAGGCAAATTCATCTCGAAGGAAGACATCGTGCCCGGCATCGAGAACTTTCCCGCCACGATGAACAGGCTGTTCAGCGGTGAAAATTTCGGCAAGCTGGTGCTGAAGGTCGCCGACAGCTAGTCGCCGCGCGTCAGGGCCCCACGGCGGCCTTGCCGCCGTCCTTGATGGGCGTCGCGAAGTGGTACTCGATGTCCCAGGGAAAAAAGATCCACTTGTTCTGCTTGAATTCCTTGATGCAGAGGTCGACGACCGGCCGGCCCGCGGGCTTGGCGTAGAGCGTCGCGAAGTAGGCCTTCGGCAGCAGTTTGCGCACGAACTGCGCGGTGCGGCCCGTATCCACCAGGTCGTCGATCAGCAGGAAGCCCTCGCCGTCGCCCGACACGCCCTTCAGCACGTTCACCTGCCCCTGCAGCTGCGCCGGGCCGCCCGCCTCTCCCGCGCCGTAGTTGGTGACGCAGATGGTGTCCACAAGGCGGATGTCGAGCTCGCGTGCCACCAGCGCCGCCGGTACCAGGCCCCCGCGCGTGATGGCGATGATCCCCTTCCAGGGACCTTTCTGGTGCAGCAATTCCGAAAGGTAGCGGGCGTCGCGGTGCAGTTCCGCCCAGGAAACGATGATTTCGTCTTCGTAAGGGCTGCGCGCCATGCGGCAGTCTACCGATTTGCGGCCGCGCCGAGAAGCGATTCGCCCGGCCGCACGCGCGTGAACGATACGGGCTTCATGGTGATCTCCGGCGCGCCAGCCCGCAGGCGCACGCTGGTGAAGGCCGACTGCTCGAGCGGACCGGCGTCTGGGAAATCCTCCCGGTAGTGCGCGCCGCGCGAGTCGGTGCGCGAGAGCGCCGCCTCGGCGATGACACGGCTGGTCTGGACGAGGTTCTTCAGGTTGAGCCAGTCGTGCCACGTGAGATTGAAGGCCCGGTCGCCGTCGGAGATTCCCGCGCGGTTCAGTTCGTTTTCCAGCGCATGCAATTCGGACAGGCCCGCGCGCAGGCCGGCCTCGTCCCGGATGATGCCGACCTTGTTCCACATCACTTCGTACAGGCGTTCGCGCAGCGGCTCCAGGGACCCGTGTGCCCGGGAGACGCGGGGTTCGCAGGCCTGAACGGCTTTTTCGATGGAAAGCGGATCAGGTTCCCGTAAAACCCCTTCCCTGCCGACCCATTCCGCCATGCTGTCGCCGGCCACCGCGCCGAACACCGTTGAGTTCGCCACGCCGTTGCCGCCCAGCCGGTTGGCGCCGTGCACGCCGCCCGCGTCTTCGCCCGCGACGAACAGTCCCTGCAATGCGGTGCTGCAGTCGGCGGCGAATTCGACTCCGCCCATCATGTAGTGCGCGGTCGGCACCACTTCAACCAGCCCGCCGACGAGATCGAAGCCGCAGTCGGCGCAGCGCTCCACCATGCCGCGGAACTGCTTTCTCACCAGATCGTGATCCAGGTGATTCATCGAGATGAAAAGGCCGCCGTTCGGGCTCGTGCGGCCCGCCCGCATCTCGGCGTACATCGCGCGCGAAACGAAATCGCGCGTCGCGCGCTCGGCCTTGGGGTCGTATTTCGGCATGAAGCGTTCCTTGGCGCCGTTGAGCAGGTAGCCGCCGGCGCCGCGCAAGCCCTCTTCCAGCACCGTGCCCGTCATGCGCGTGTGCGTGCCGGCATATAGGCCG
>CAZPNH010000459.1:0-2907 GCA_964587635.1 uncultured Bordetella sp. | reverse complement strand
CGTTCCTCCAACAATTCCTGCCTTGATCATGCGGTTCACCTTCCTGAAACAAAAAGCCGCCCGGAGGCGGCTTTTCTTGTCTTCTGGACCCCGACTCTTCCGTCGGGCTCGGTCTCAGCGTTTGGAATACTGTTTGCGCCGCCGCGCCTTGTGCAAGCCGACCTTTTTTCGCTCCACTTCGCGCGCATCGCGGGTCACCAGCCGCGCAGCGCGGAACACCGGCTTGAGCGCCGCATCATACTCGATCAGCGCGCGCGCCAGCCCGTGGCGCACCGCGCCGGCCTGGCCGTTCTCGCCGCCGCCATGCACGTTCACCTTGATGTCGAAGGTGGAAAGATTCTTGGTGAGTTCGAGCGGCTGGCGCACGATCATGCGGCCGGTCTCGCGCGCGAAGAACACGTCCACCGGCTTGCCGTTGACTTCGAACTGGCCCTTGCCCGGCTTGACGAACACGCGCGCCACCGAACTCTTGCGCCGCCCCGTGCCGTAGTAGTAGTCGCCAACCATGTCAGATCTCCAGTGCCTTGGGTTGCTGCGCCGTGTGCGGGTGCTTGGCGTCTGCATAAATCTTCAGTTTTCTGAGCATCGCGTAGCCGAGCGGGCCCTTGGGCAGCATGCCCTTCACCGCCTTGTGCAGCGCCCGGTCCGGGAATTTCGCGTGCAGCTTGCCGAAATCGGTCTCCTTGATGCCGCCCGGGTAATTGGTGTGGCGGTAGTATTTTTTGCCGAGCGTCTTGCGCCCGGTGACGCGGATTTTCGCCGCGTTCAGCACCACGATGAAATCGCCGGTGTCGACGTGCGGCGTGTATTCCGGCTTGTGCTTGCCCCGCAGGCGCATGGCGATCTGCGACGCCAGGCGACCGAGCACCTTGTTCTGGGCGTCAACGACGTACCAGCCATGAATCACTTCTTCTGCTTTTGCGGCGAATGTCTTCATCACTTGGCTGCTGGAGAAAAGGCGCGAATGTTATCAAAAAAATGGCGCAACCTGTTGAGATTGCGCCAAATCCACCTGTTGGAGGAGGGTGGAGGAGACGAGTTCATTATGCCGACAATTTTGCTGCGACGCAACACAAATAATAAGATTTAAAATCATGCCATTAGAAGCGGGGAGGAATTTCATGGAATGCACAGTGCGCTGGGGCGCCGGGATGACCTTTGTGGCCGAGACCGGCAGCAACCACCTGGTGACGATGGACGGCGCCCCGGACGGCGGCGGCCGCAACCTGGCGCCGCGCCCGATGGAGATCGTGCTCGCCGGCACCGGCGGCTGCACCGCCTACGACGTGGTCGCGATATTGAAGAAGAGCGGCCAGGAAATCACCGGCTGCGACGTCAAGCTCGCCGCCGAACGCGCGCATGCCGATCCCAAGGTATTCACGAAAATACACATGCACTTCACGGTGCGCGGCAAAAAACTCAAGCGCAATCTGGTCGAGCACGCGATCCGGCTGTCGCACGAAAAATACTGTTCGGCCTCGATCATGCTCGGCAAAACCGCCGAAATCACGAAGGATTTCGAGATCCTGGAAGAGTAGCGCCCGGCCCGCTCAAATGCGATGCGCGACGATGGTCATCACCTTCGCCATCGCGCGCATGCCCAGCTTGACGGGTTCCGGAAGTTCCGCGGCGCCCAGCGCAATCGCGCTTTCGCGATGCCTGGCTTCATCCGCGCGCATCGCTTCGATCACCGCGCGGCTCCTGCGGTCCTCCGGGGAGAGCTGCGCAAGGTGACCCGTGAGGTGCTCCTCGACCTGGCGCTCCGTCTCGGCCAGAAAGGCGAGGCTCCAGCGATCGCCGAGCACCCCCGCCGCCGCGCCGATGGCCAGAGACCCGGCGTACCAGAGCGGATTCAACAGGCTCAGGCGCCCTCCCAGCTCATGGACGCGCGCCGCGCTCCACGCCAGGTGATCTTCCTCTTCGCGGGCCGCCTGCACGAGCGAGTCCCTGTTGCGCGCATCCCGCGCAGCGAGCGCCTGGCCCTGGTAGAGCGCCTGCGCGCAGACTTCGCCGGCGTGATTCACGCGCATGAGAGCCGCGGCGAACGGCCGCTCTCCGGCATCCTGCTGCGCCTCCGGCACGCCCTCCGCCGGAGATACACGGCGCGCGCGATGCACGCCTGCGACGGTGCGCAGCGCCGCATCCAGTCCGGCAATCAGACGGTCCATCGCATCCATGCCCGCAAGTATAGGACGATAGGGCGAAAAAAAAGGGCGCCTTGCGGCGCCCTTTTCCGGTTCTGGCCGGATCGCTCCGGCCGTTCTCCGATGATGCTGAAGCTTAGAACGCGTGCCGCATGGTCAGCGACCAGAGGCGCGGATCTTCGCCAGCCTTGACGCCCGCGTCGGCGCTGCCGAGCGAAGTCGAGGTAAAGAAGTTGTACGTCGCCTGCGCCGAGTTGTTGATCTGCGCGTAGTTCAGAGCCAGCGAGGTACGCTTCGACAGGTTGTACTGGAACGAGGCCGCGAACATCGTGGCTTTCGTATTCGCACCGGCCGCGATAAAGGAAGCGGCGCCATTGTCTCCAGCCGCCTTATCGTTAGCCGCGCGGTCGTAGTGAGCGTGGATTTCATACGGACCCCACGCGTACGACACCGGGAACGACCATGCATTGCGATTGCTAAGCACGACCCCGTTATTGGCCAACGCAGCCGCGGTTGCCGCAGCCGTAGCGGCCGCGCCCGTAGCGCCAATTCCGTTTCCGCCCAGGCTTTGCGCGCCCGTCAGCTTCGACCTGTCCCAAGCAATACCAATCCTGAGGCCCATCGGGAACAGATAGGAACCATACAAACGGTCGCTGCGCTGGTCAGCCGAACCGGCCGATCCGGCGATGTAGCCATTCGGATTGTCCATCTTGGACGTCCAGTAGCTGTAGCCGAGGTTCAGTCCGGCTGCGCTCCAGTTCGG
>CAZPNH010000458.1:0-2908 GCA_964587635.1 uncultured Bordetella sp. | reverse complement strand
AGGCCCAGTTCCTCGATCAGCGCCGCGTCGCGTCTCGCATGGTCGAACACGGGATCGATCAGCACCGCCTCGCGCGTGGCAGAATCCGCCAGCAGATAAGTGTAGGTCGAGGACTGCGGATCGAACAGCTGGCGAAAAACCATAGGCGCGACTTTACCTCCAAATGAGCGAAAAACTTCCCCCGATCCGGCGCATCGTCACGGCGGACGACGCGCAGGGCCGTTCCCGCATCGCCGAGGACGCGCCGGCCAGCGCGATCCGCACCGTCGCCGAGCGCCCGGGCTACCGTTCGGTCAACCTCTGGCGCACCGGAGAAACGCCGGCCCGCATCGATGCCGCCGACGCCGCGGCCGGCCACCAGGGCATCCTGCCGCCGAAGAACGGCAGCGTCCTGCGCATCATCGATTTTCCGCCCGAGCCCGCCGATCCGGCGGAACGCCAGCGCCGCATCCAGGCCACCTTCAGCGGCATGTTCAAGGACGCCACGCACGACAAGCGCGCGGGCGCGCATCCGGGCATGCACCGCACCGAGACCGTGGACTACGCCATCGTCCTCGAGGGCGAGGTCTGGGCCGTGATGGACGACGGCGAGACGCTGATGCGCGCCGGCGACGTGCTCATCCAGCGCGGCACCAACCACGCCTGGGCGAACCGTTCGCAAAAAACGGCGCGCATCGCGTTCGTATTGATCGACGGCAAACGCTGAAGAGAGGTTACCCATGACGACACGGCGGAACATACTGGGCTGGCTCGGCGCCCTCGCGGTCCTCGGACCGGCGAGAGCCCTCGCGCAATCGGGCGCCAGGTACGTGGTCGGCACCCTGATGGCCGGCGCGCCGGAAGCGGACCGGCAGCTCATCACCTACCTCAAGCAGGGCATGGAGAGCCTCGGCTACGTGGAGGGACGCAACGTCGAATACGTCCACCGCTGGGCGAACGGCGCGTTCGACAAGCTGCCCGGCCTGGCGCAGGAAATCGCCGCCGCCCGCGCGGGCGTGGTGGTGGTGGTCGGCGCGTCCGTGGCAAGCGCGGTGCAGAAGGCCGTGCCGGCGCTGCCGGTGGTGCTCGCGGGCGGCTTCGATCCGGTCGGCGCGGGCGTCGCCGAAACACGCGGCAATCCAGGCCGCAGCGTCACCGGCATCGTGAACCTGTCCTACGAATTGACCGAAAAGCAGCTGCGGCTGGTGCGCGAGGTATTGCCCGGCGCGCGCCGCGTCGGCGTGCTCCACTCCATGACCGCCGGAAACCAGCGCGTGCTGGCGCGGCTGCAGCGGCGCGCGCACGAACTGGGCTTCGACCTGACGGACGCGGGCGCCGGCGCCGCCGCGGCCATTCCGGCCGCGTTCGAGCATCTGCGGAACGCCAAGGTAGAGGCACTGGTGGTGTTTTCGAGCCCGCTGTTCGACGCCGCCCGGCCCGTGGTGCTCGACCAGGCGGCGCAGTTGGGCGTTCTGGCCGTCTATCCCGACAGCGGCTACGTGGACGCGGGCGGCATGCTCAGCTACGGCCCGACGCGTTCTGAAATCTTCTTCAGCGCCGCCACCTACGTGAACCGCATCCTGAAGGGCGCGAAGCCCGGCAGCCTGGCGATGACGCACCCTACGCAATTCGAGCTGGTGGCCAACAAGCGCACCGCCGCCCTGCTGGGCGTCAAGCTGCCGCCCTCGGTGCTGGAGAGGGCCGACGACGTGATCGAGTAAGGGAGGCTGCGCTAGGCGGCGGTGAACATCGGCACCGGCGGCCCGCCGTCGCTGGGCTTGAACACCACCTTGACCTTCATGCCTATCTTCACCGCGTCGAGATCGCAGTCGACGATGTTGGTCATCATCGACACGCCCTCCTCCAGCGTCACGTAGGCGATGCAGTAGGGCTCGGGCACGCCCCGGCGCAGCACGCTGTACGTATAGATCGTGCCCGTACCCTTCGCATCGCGCCACTCGGTCCTGTCGGAGAAGCAGAATGGACACAGGGCGCGCGGGTAATGATGGAACTCCTTGCACGCGGCGCAGAACTTGACCAGCAGTTTCCCGTTGGCAGCCGCGTCGAAATAGGCCTTGTTCTCGGGACTCACCGCCGGCGCCGGAATTTTTCTCACGCGCGCTCCATGATCAGCGTCGCGCTGCCATGCCTCGTTCCCAATTGCCCGCCGGTGCCCTGCGCGAGCGCAAGGCCGCAATTCTTCACCTGCACCTTCGGATGCGCCTCGCCGCGCAACTGGCGCACCGCCTCGATGACCTTGGTCATGCCGCCGCGGTTGGCCGGATGGTTGTTGCACAGGCCGCCGCCGTCGGTGTTGAACGGCAGTTTTCCGGTGCCGGAAATCAGGTTGCCGTCGGCGACGAACTTGCCGCCGTCGCCTTTCCTACAGAAACCGAGGTCCTCGATCTGTACGAGCACCGTAATGGTGAAGCTGTCATAGATGGAGGCGTACTGGATGTCGGCGGGCCTGACGCCGGCCTCCGCGAACGCCGCGGCGCCCGACCAGGCCGCGCCGGAAGTGGTGAGGTTCAGCTTGCCGCCGTTCTGCCCTTTCGGCGATTCGCCGGCGCCGATGATGTTCACCACGGGACGCTGCAGGCTTTTCGCGATCTCGGGCCGCGCCACGATGAGCGCGCCGCCGCCGTCGCTCACCACGCAGCAGTCGAGGCGATGCAGCGGATCGGCAATCACGGGTGAATCCAGCACTTCCTGCACCGTCACCACGTCTCGCAGCATCGCATGCGGATTGTGCTGCGCGTGGTGCGAAGCGGCGACCTTGATCCAGGCGAGCTGCTCGGAGGTCGTGCCGTACTCGTGCATGTGGCGCATCGCCACCATGGCGTAGCTGTTGGCGACCACGAGGCCGTAAGGCGCTTCGAACGGCGCGTCGGGCATGTTCGCGCCCCAGCTGCGCGGCTGCGTGCCGCTC
>CAZPNH010000457.1:0-2910 GCA_964587635.1 uncultured Bordetella sp. | reverse complement strand
ATGAGGAAGACGACCCGATTTCCATGTGCTACACGTCCGGCACGACGGGGCGGCCGAAGGGCGTGGTGTATTCGCACCGCTCGACGGTGATCCACACGCTGATGGCCAACCAGCCGGACCACTGGGGACTGTCGGCGAAGGACAGCGTGCTGCCGGCGACGCCCATGTTCCACGCCAACTGCTGGGGCGTGCCCTACGTCTGCGTGATGATGGGCATCAAATTGATCTTCCCCGGCCCGCACCTGCATCCGGAAGACCTGCTGGATCTCTTCGCCGCCGAGCAGCCGACCTACGCGCTGGGCGTGCCGACCATCTGGATGACGATGCTGCAGGCGCTTGAGTCCAAGCCCGAGCGTTACAAGCTGCCGCCCAACATGCGCATGCTGGTGGGCGGCGCGCCCGTGCCCGAGGCGATGATCCGCGCCTACAAGCGCCACGGCGCGCAGATCAGCCACGGCTGGGGCATGACCGAGATGAGTCCGCTGGGCACCGTGTCCTTCATTAAGCCGGAGCTGCAGCACCTGAGCGAGGAGGAGCGCATCGGCCGCTACGCCATGGCGGGCGTGCCGGCGCCCATCATGGACATCCGCCTCGTCGCCGACGACGGGTCGGAATGCGACTGGGATGGGAAATCCGTGGGGGAGATCCAGGTGCGCGGCCCGTTCATCGCCGGCAGCTACCACGAGGTGGCGCAGGATCCGGAAAAATTCACCGCTGACGGCTGGCTGCGCACGGGCGACGTCGCCACCCTGGACGCGCACGGCTACCTGCGCATCACGGATCGCACCAAGGACCTGATCAAGTCGGGCGGCGAGTGGATCAGCTCGGTGGACATGGAGAACCTGCTGATGGCGCACCCGTCGGTGCTGGAAGCGGCGGTGATCGCCATCCCGGATCCGAAATGGACCGAGCGGCCGCTCGCCTGCGTGGTGCTCAAGCCCGGCAAGCAGGCGACGCCCGAGGAACTGCGCGCGCACCTGTCGTCCGGCTTCATCAAGTGGCAGCTGCCGGACCGCTTCGAGTTCCTCGACGCGATCCCGCGCACCTCGACCGGGAAATTCTGGAAGATGAAGCTGCGCGAGCAGTATCGCGCGGCCTAGCCGTCGTTCAGCGCACGGTTCCCTGCGGCGCGCGCGCGCTCGTCCTTCTCGGCGGCATGGCGCCTGGCGGACAGCACTTCTCCTGGCGCCAGCGGCTTCAGCAGGTAATGCTGTTGGGCGGTCATGCCTGGCACCACTTCGCGCATCAGGGTGCCCATGAGACCTTCGAAAATGCCGGAAAGAATCAGCGGTACGTTGGGCGCGACTCCCGGGACCTTGCCGCCGAGGTCGAGCACCTTGAGCTTGCGCACGCCGACCAGCGTGTATTTCGCCGTGCCGACGGTGATGGTGTTGCTCGCATTCTGCAGTCGTGACACCGGCGGGAGCGCGCGCAGGAGCGCGAAGCGTCCCTCGCCCTCTTCGACAATGACGGGCGCGCCGTCCGGCCCCGACAGCAGGTAACGGAAGGTCAGTTGCCCGTTCGCGCCCTCGAACTGGACGCGGCCGGTGACCTGCATCGGCCGGCCGCGGAATACCACCTCTTCGTCGAGCAGGAAGATTTCGCCTGGCGCGTCCATCAGCCCGACTCTACGCGATCGCGTCCCGCGGCCTTGGCGAAATTCAGCCTGGATTCGGCGCGGCCGATCACCAGCCGCATGTTTTCTCCCTTGCGGCATTCGGCGACGCCCACCGTGCAGCTCAGGTGCCGGCGGCCCTGCACCTCGGGCACCGGTTCGCGCCCGACCGCGGCGCGCACGCGCTCCGCGGCGATCACGGCGCCTTTCAGGTCGGTGTCCGGCATGATGGCAAGGAATTCCTTGCCGCCGTAGCGGCCGAAGATGTCCACGTCGCGCAGCGCTTCGGCCGCCGCCAGCGTGAAGCGCTTGAGCGCGATGTCACCCGCGCTGTGGCCGTGGGTCTGGTTGACGCTGCCCAGCCAGTCGAGGTCCACGCGCGCGATGGACACCGGCTTGCCGATGCGCTCGGCGCGCGCGATCTCGCGCTCGAGCGCCTCCATCAGGTGGCGGTGGTGGTAGACGCCGGTGAGCGTGTCGCGGCTGGCGCGCTCATCGGCCTCCGCCGACAGCTCGTGCAGCCTGCGATGTGCCTCGGCGAGGCGGCCGCGCAGCTGCCGCACGGTCCCCGCGATATAGACGAACCAGGCGAAGGCCAGCGCCAGCGCGCCGAACTGCATCCAGGCCGCCGCCGGGTTGATTTTCTGGCCGTGGTCGGTGAGCGCGAAGAGCACCATGCCGTGGATCACCAGCGCCACCGCGGCGATGCTGGCGAGCCGGATGCCGTCGAGCTGCAGCATGCCGAACACCATGGCCACGAGGTAGAGCACCGCCAGGGCCGGCTGCGCATCCCGCGCGAGCCAGGTCAGCCAGCCGAGCAGCAGGAACAGCGCGATCAGCTGCGCGGCGCTGAATTCCGCGTCGGAGAGCTTGGCGCTGTTGCCCGTGTGCAGGGCGGCGTAGACGGCGGCCACGAACAGCGCGAGCGCGGCGCAGCCGGCCGCCGCCGCGCCCGGCGCGGCGAACCCCAATCCCGCCGCCAGCGCGAGCACCAGCGCCATGACAGCGGCGGTGCCGGCGGCGGGCAGGGCACGCCGCCATTGCGGGCTGATCTTCATAGGGGCACGATAGCACGCATGAAAAAGTTGATCCGCCTGCTGGTTCCTGTTTTTACGGCCTGCGTATTTTCGCCCGCGGGCGCGCAGACCTATCCGAGCAAGCCCTTGCGTCTCATCGCGCCGTTCCCGGCGGGGGGCCCGGCCGACATTTTCGCGCGCTTCCTCGCGCAGGGCATGGGCGCGCAGCTCGGCCAGCCGGTGGTGATTGAAAACGTCAGCGGCCTGAGCGGCGCGCTG
>CAZPNH010000456.1:0-2913 GCA_964587635.1 uncultured Bordetella sp. | reverse complement strand
ATTCCGTGTCGGTGATCGACCTGGGCGTGTTCCCGCCGCGCATTGTCGGCGAGGTGGCGGTGCCCGTGAGCCTGGTCGGCCCGCCGAACTCGGTGGTGGTGTCGCCGGACGAGTCGTTCGCGCTGGTCACCGCCGCGATGAAGAACGATCCGGCCGACCCGATGAAAATCATCCCCGACAACCGGCTCTCGGTGGTCGACATCAAGGGCATGAAGGTGCTGCAGACGCTGGAAGCGGGCGCCGGCGCCGCGGGCGTCGCCATCAACCGCGCGGGCACGCTGGCGCTGGTGGCGAACCGCAACGAAGGCACGGTGTCGGTGTTCACGGTGCGCGGCATGACGCTGACGCCGGCGGGCAAGATTGCGCTCGGCACCAAGGATTCCGGGCCGAGTTCGGTCAAGTTCTCGCCCGACGGCAAACGGGCGCTTGTCACGCGAGACGGCGACAGTTCGATCACCATGCTCGCGGTCGACGGCGACAAGGTGACGGCGACCAGCCGCACCTTCTACGCCGGCATCCGGCCCTACGGCGCGGACATCACGCCCGACGGCCGCTACGCGGTGGTGGCCAACGTCGGCCGCGGCCAGGGCGACGCCGATACCGCCAGCCTGATCGACCTGTCGCTCAACCCGCCGCGCACGGTGGATACCATCACCGTGGGCCCGACGCCGGAAGGCATCAAGATTTCGCCCAACGGCAAATACGCCGCGGTGGTGGTGCACAACGGGTCGGCGGCCTCGCCCGCTTCGCCCTTCTACAACGCCTACGGCAAGGTGGTGCTGCTCGGCATTTCCGGCGGGCGCTTCACGCGGCTGTCGGAAGAGCGCATCGGCCGCTGGTCGCAGGGCTCCGCCTTCACGCCGGATTCGCAGACGCTGCTCGTGCAGAACATGGTGGAAAAAGACATCCAGGTGTTCCGCATCGAGCTCGACCAGCTGCGCGACACCTGGCACCGCATCAAGCTGCCGGGCGGCGGCGCCAGCCTCGGCACCTCGTACTAGACAGACAGATTCACGGAGAAACCGCGATGAAACCCGCTGCAGGAATCAAACGCATCGAGGGCGTGCTCTCGCCCGTGGTCACGCCCTTCAAGCGCGACCTCTCGCCCGACGCCGGCCGCTTCGTCAGGCACTGCCGCTGGCTCATGAAGAGCGGCTGCGCCGGGCTGGCCGTGTTCGGCACCAACAGCGAGGCGAACTCCATGTCGGTGGAGGAAAAACTCGAGCTGCTGGAGGCGCTGGTGAAAGGCGGGGTGCCGGCCGCATCCCTGATGCCCGGCACCGGCCATTGCGCGCTCAGTGATTCGGTGAAAATGACGCGCGAGGCGGTCCGGCTGGGCTGCGGCGGCGTGCTCATGCTGCCGCCCTTCTATTACAAGGGCGTGTCCGACGAAGGCCTGTTCCGCAATTTCTCCGAGGTGATCGAGCGCGTCGGCGACGAGCGGCTGCGCCTGTACCTGTATCACATCCCCCCGGTGTCCAACGTGGCGATCACGCTGGATCTCATCGACCGGCTGCTGTCGCGCTATCCCGGCATCGTCGCCGGCGCCAAGGATTCCTCCGGCGACTGGAACAACACCAAGGCGATGCTGGACCGCTTCAAGGACCGCGGCTTCGACGTGTTTCCCGGCAGCGAGGTGTTCCTGCTCGACGGCCTGCGCGCGGGCGGCAAGGGCTGCATCACCGCCACCGGCAACGTCAATCCCGGCCCGATCTCGGAAGTGTTCAAGAACTGGCGCGGACCCGACGCGGACAAGCTGCAGGCCGGCATCACCGCCACGCGCAAAATCATGCAGAAAGTGCCGATGATCCCCGCGCTGAAAGCCGTCACCGCGCACTTCGGCAACGATCCCGAGTGGCGCACCGTGCGCCCGCCGCTCACGGAGCTGACCGCGGACCAGGAGAAGCAGGTCATCACCGAACTCAAGGCCGCCGGCTTCTCGATGCCGGGATTGTAGGAGCCGGCAAATGGGAAACACCATCGCGCGGGCGCTTCTGGGCATGCTGGTCGCGGGGGCCTGCGCCGCCGCCGACCTGAGCGACTACAAGGAGCAGATGCTCCCCGCCGCTCCGAAGGCGGAAGCCGGGAAAAAGAACCTGACTGTGACGTTCATCGGCGTCGCGACCTTGCTGTTCGACGACGGCGAGACGGCCCTCATGACGGACGGCTTCTTTTCCCGCTTTCCCCAGGCGCAGCTGCGCAGCATCCGGCCGGATCGCGACGCGATATCCCGCGCCCTGAAGCGCGCCGGCGTGACGTCGCTGGCCGCCGTCATCCCGGTGCATTCCCATTACGACCACGCCCTCGACTCCCCGGTGGTGGCGATGGAGACCGGCGCGCTGCTGGTTGGATCCAGCTCGACGGCCAACATCGCCAGGGGCTACGGGCTGCCGGACGCCCGCGTCCGCGTGGTGAACATCGGCGACACGGTCGCGTTCGGCAGGTTCAAGCTCACGTTCCTGAAGTCGGTCCACCTGCCGACCGGATTCGCGCAGGGCCCGATCAGCGCCCCGCTGTCCCTTCCGGCGAGCGTGACCGAATTCAAGGAAGGCGACTGCTACTCGCTGTTCATCGAGCACGACGGCCGCACGATACTGGTCCAGGGCAGCGCCGGCTTCATCCCCGGCGCCTTGAAAGGGCGCTCGGCCGACGTCGTGTATCTCGGGATCGGCGGGCTGGGAACGCGCAGCGAGTCCTATCAGAACGATTACTGGCAGGAAGTCGTCCGCGCGGTCGGCGCGCGGCGGGTGGTGCCCATCCACTGGGACAACTTCTACCGATCCCTGGATGACGGCCTGGTGCCGAACGGGGAATTCTACGGACTGATGAATGCGCTGCTGCCGCGCGGCAAGGCCGACGGCGTGGACGTGAAACTTTCTCCGCAGTGGGTGCCGGTCGACCCCTTCGCCGGTC
>CAZPNH010000455.1:0-2926 GCA_964587635.1 uncultured Bordetella sp. | reverse complement strand
CTTGTCCGACAGCCATTGCGCGACGATGCGCGCGATGAGGTCGGTGGTCCCGGCGGGCGGGTACGGCACCACCCATTTGACCGAACGGACCGGATAGTCGGCGGCGACGGCGGAGCCGGCGAGCGACGCGAACAGCGCGAATGCGGCGAAACGCAGGAAACGCATGGAATTCCCCCTCCGGGAAGTCGTTATGAGGGGGAAGTTTAAACCAGCAGGCAGGCGTCGACGACCTCTCCGCTGACTGTTTCATGCTCGAGCAGGCGCGCGGTCAGGCGATCGAGCGCGCCGCGGTTCGCCAGCAGCAGCTCGGCGCAGCGGCGCTCCAGTCCCTTGATGATGTCGCGCGCCTCGAAGATCGCCTCGGGGTGGCTGCCCGCCTGGCGCTCGCGCTCGGGCAAGCCGGCGTAGCTGAACGGGCCGATGTCCTTGCTGAAGCCGAACTCGGTGACCATCCGGTAGGCCATGTTCGATACGCGTTCGAGATCGTTGGCGGCGCCCGTGGACGCGGTTTCGAGCACCAGCGCTTCGGCGGCGCGCCCGGCCAGCAGCATGGTCATCCGAGCCTTAAGCTCGGGCTCGCTTTTGAGCAGGGCATCGTCGTCGCTGGTGACCAGGGTCGCGCCGAGGGCGCCGCCCCGCTTGAGGATGCTCACCTTCTCGACGATGCCGACGTCGAGCAGTTTCGCCACCAGCGCGTGCCCGGCCTCGTGCACCGCGATGCGCCGGCGGTCGGGGGCGCTCAGCGCCGATTGCCCCTCCGACGCCGGCCCGCCCATGAGGTGCTGCTCGAGCGCACGCCGGAAGTGCGCCTGCGTCACCCCGGCGGCATCCTCCCTGGCGGCCATCATCGCCGCGGCGTTGACGGCGTTGGCGATGGCCGCGGGCGACAGGCCGCTCGAGAGACGCGCGAGCTGCCGGAAATCCGTCTGCCCGCCGGTGCGCAGCGGTTTGACGTACAGCGCGAACAGCGCCTCGCGCTCATCCACCGTCGGCAGGCCGAGGTTGCAGGTCCGGTCGAAGCGGCCGGGGCGGATCAGCGCCGGATCGACGTTGGCCACGTTGTTGGTCGCGCCGATGACGACGATCCCCGACGCGGCGGAGAAACCGTCCAGTTCCACCAGCAGCGCGTTGATGACGCGGTTGTTCTCGGTCTCGCCCGCGCTGCCGCCGCCGGAGCGCCTGCCCAGCCCGTCGATTTCATCGATGAAAATGACGCAGGGCGCGCGCTTGCGGGCCAGCGCGAACAGCTTCTTCACCTTGCGCACGCCGACGCCCATGAACATGTCGCTGAAATCCCCGCCGGCGATGGAGATGAACGGCACGCCCGCCTCGCCCGCCACGGCGCGCGCGAGCAGCGTCTTGCCGGAACCGTAGTGGCCTTCGAGCACGACGCCCTTGGGCGGCTTTGCGCCCAGCTGCGAAAATTTGCCGGGCTTTTTCAGGTAGGCGACGATGTCCTGCAGCGCATCCTTCGCCTCCTCGACGCCGACCACGTCCCAGAAGCGGGTTTCCGGCTTCTGCGCGATCCTGAACATCGCGGCGGCGCCGCGGAACGGGTTCATCACCAGGACCAGGTACAGGATCAGGATCGGCCCGACCAGGCTGAGCAGGCCGGGACCGAACAAGCGCAGGAACGCCTTCACCGGCGTGGCGGGCGGCTGCACATCCGGCAGAGAAAACACCACCGGCGCCGCGCTTTCCTCCGGCTTCGCGAGCTTGTCCTTGAGCAACTCGGTGAGCAGCGGCCGGCCCTCGCCCGTGCGCACGTAGTAGCGGCCGCCGTCCTTCAGGCTGACGAGCGCGTACTCGCCCGAGAGGCCGATGCTGCGCGCCGCCCCGCTTTTCGCATCCTGCGCCAGCGCGGTGATGTCGCGCTCGGTGGCGAAATAGAGCGCGGAGTTCTCCTCCATGGCGGCGGCGAGCGGATCGCGCCCGCGTTCCGGCGTGTAGACGGTGAACCACACCAGCGCGACGGACGCGACGAGGACGAGCGCAAAACCCGCGCCCTTGAGCGGTCCTTTGTGCTTGGTGAGTGTGCGCAGCATGGGGCGGGCATGCTGCGCGCATTCGTTTGTTACCGCAAGGCTGGCATTACTTCCGTTCGCTACCGCTCTTACAAAGCGTTACAGCCCGAATAGTCCCGACCGCCGCGCTCTAGCGGAAACCGAAGTAACTCAGGATGAAACCGACGATGACGACCAGACCGACGATGTAGATGATGCTGTTCATTGGATTGCCTTTAGCGTGGGTTGAAGAATCGAACCCCACGGTATCCCGCCCGGTGCGAGCGCACCGTACGTCCGCGCGCATAGGGCCAACCTACTCCGCCTGGATTCTGGCGTCCTTCACCACGCGGCGCCATTTTTCCAGGTCGGTTTTCAGCAGCGCCGCCAGCGCCTCCGGCGTGCTCGAGCCGGGCTCGTAGCCGGCGTTGCGCAGCCGTTCGACCAGGTCGGGCTGCGCCAGCGCCTGCACCGTGGCCTCGCGCAGCCGGCGCAGCACCGGCTCCGGCGTGCCGGCGGGCGCGAACAGCGCATACCAGAGGTCCGCGTCGATCGCCGCCACCCCGCCCTCGGCGAAGGTCGGCAGGTCGGGCAGCACGCTCGAGCGTTTCGCGCTCAGCACCGCGACGCCGCGCAATCTTCCGGCGCGGATGTGCGGCGCGAGCGAGGACAGCGTGGTGAGGACGGCGTCCACCTGCCCGCTGATGGTGTCCGTGATCGCCGGGGTGGAACCCTTGTAGGGCACGTTGGCGACGCGCCAGACGCCGTCGAGGTTGAGCATTTCGTCGACGAGGTGCGGCGTGGATCCCACGCCCGGCGTGCCGACGTTGACCGGCTTCGCCTTCGACAGCGCGATGAACTCCTTCAGGTTCGCCGCGGGGAGGCCGGGATAGACCTCGAGCGCCATCGGCACCGTGCCGATG
>CAZPNH010000454.1:0-2929 GCA_964587635.1 uncultured Bordetella sp. | reverse complement strand
CGGCCGCTGTTTCTCGAAGGCGAGGCCGGCGTCGGCAAGACCGAAATCGCCAAGGTCATCGCCGCTTCGCTCGGGCGCGAGCTGATCCGCCTGCAGTGCTACGAAGGACTGGACATCGCGCAGGCCGCCTACGAGTGGAACTACTCGCGCCAGATGATCGAGATCCGCCTGGCCGAGGCGGCGGGCGAAAAATCCAAGGACCGGCTCGCGCAGGACATTTTCTCCGAGAAATTCCTCGTCAAGCGGCCGCTCGCGCGCGCGCTCGAAGGCAGGAAGGGCGCGGCGCCGGTGCTGCTGATCGATGAGCTGGACCGCACCGACGAGCCCTTCGAAGCCTACCTGCTGGAAGTGCTGTCGGAGTGGCAGATCACCATCCCCGAGAGCGGCACGCTCAAGGCGGTCGAGCCGCCGGTGGTGGTGATTACCTCGAACCGCACGCGCGAGATCCACGACGCGGTCAAGCGCCGCTGCTTCTACCACTGGGTGGATTATCCGGATGCGGCGCGCGAACTGGAGATCCTGCGCCGCAAGGCGCCCAGGGCCGCCGGCACGCTGTCCAGGGAAGTGGTGGCTTTCGTGCAAAAGCTGCGCGGCGTGGACTTGTTCAAGCTGCCGGGCGTGGCCGAGACCATCGACTGGGCCAACTGCCTGGTGGCGCTCGACCGCGTCACGCTCGATCCGGAGACGGTGAACAACACGCTGGGCGTGCTGCTCAAGTACCAGGACGACATCGAGCGCATCGCCGGCGATGAGGCCGCGCGCCTCGTCGCCGAATCGAAGACCGCCGCCGCGGCCTAAGCGTTCGCTCCCCATGACCGCCGCCTCCTTCCTGCGCCGCCTGCTCGGGAAGATGCGTCCGGGCGTCAACCACCGCACGCAGCACCTGGTTTCGCTGTGCGAGACCCTGCTCGGGCAGCGCGGCGAGGTTTCCGGCGCGGTGCTCGCGCGCGATGCGCTGGCCGTCTACCGCCTGCTCGACGAGCGCGGCCGCGAGGAGTTCTTCAACATCCTCGCGAGCGAATTCGCGCCGTCGCCCGAAGCGGTCGGCAAGGCGGCGGACGCCTACCGCTACGATCCGACGCCCGAAAACCTGATCCGGCTGCAGGAGCTGGTCGAATCCGCGCGCCAGGAACTGTTCCGGCGCCTCAACATGGCGCCGGGCGGCACGGAGACGCTGGTGGCGATGCGCGCCGACCTGCTGCGCGGCCTGAAGAAGCACGCGCACTGGCGCGCCATCGACGCCGACCTGCTGCACCTGTTCCGCTCCTGGTTCAACCGCGGCTTCCTCAAGCTGGAGCGCATCGACTGGCGCACGCCCGCGATCGTGCTGGAGAAGCTGATCCAGTACGAGGCGGTGCACGCGGTGCAGGGCTGGCGCGACCTGCGCCGCCGCCTGGAAGGCGACCGGCGCTGCTTCGCCTTCTTCCATCCGCAGCTGCGCGACGAGCCGCTGATTTTCATCGAAGTCGCGCTCACGCGAGGCATCAGCGCGCAGGTGCAGCCGCTGCTCGACATCAATTCGCCGGTCGCGGATCCGGCGCAGGCCGATTGCGCGATTTTCTACTCCATCACCAACTGCCAGGAGGGCCTGCGCGGCACCTCCTTCGGCAACCTGCTCATCAAGCAGGTGGCCGAGGACCTGAAACGGGAATTCCCGCACCTGCGCACCTTCGCCACGCTGTCGCCGATTCCCGGATTCCGGCGCTGGCTCGAAGGCACGGACGCGCGCGTGCGGCTGTCCGTGGGGCCGAACGCGGAGCAGCGGCTCGCGCTGCTGTCGACCGTCGACGGGCCGGGCTGGCATACCGGCGAAGTGCCCGAGCCGCTGCAGAAACTGCTCCTGCGGCTGTGCGCCTGGTACCTGCTGCATGCCAAGAGCGGCAACGAGCCGCTCGACCCGGTGGCGCGCTTCCACCTGGGCAACGGCGCGGCGCTCGAGCGCCTCAACTGGCTGGGCGACACATCCGAGTCCGGCATGGCCCGCTCGGCGGGCATGATGGTGAACTACGTCTACCGGCTGGACGACGTGGAACGAAACCACGAGCGCTACTTCGCGGAGCACGCGGTGGTGGCGTCGCGCGCGGTGGAAAAGCTCGCGCGCAAGTCCCCGCTCGCCGCCGCCACCGCCGACAAGCGCGCCGAGGCCTGAGGTGTTCCCCGCCATCGCCAGCGGCGGTTCCAAGGGCCTGCTGGGCGAAAACGTCATGCACTTCGCGCGCCTGCTGCGCGCCGCCGGCCTGCGGCTCGGCCCCGACCGCGTGATCGACTGCGTCAAGGCGCTGGAACTCGCCGGCTGCAACCGGCGCGACGACTGGTACTGGACCATGTCGGCCGTCTTCCTCTCCAAGGAAGAGCAGCGCCCGATTTTCGACCAGGCGTTCCGCATTTTCTGGCGCGACCCGAAGCTGGTGGAGAAGATGATGCAGGCGCTGCTGCCCAAGACGCAGGGCAGCGGCAAGCCCGAGCAGGAGCAGAGCCAGCGCCTGTCGGATGCGCTGTTCAACCAGAAGAAAATGCAGGAACAGCGCGAGGAGCAGAAAATAGACCTGGACGCGCGGCTCACGTTTTCCTCTCGCGAGGTGCTGCAGCGCATGGACTTCGACACCATGTCGGCGGCCGAGCTGGCCGAGGCGAAGAAAATGCTGCGCGAGTTGCGTTTGCCTTTGCCTTTGATCAGGACAAGAAGAAATCAAATAGACAGAAGAGGAAAAAACATCAATTTGCGCGCCACCCTGCGGCAATCCCTGCGCGACGGCGGCGACGTGATCCCGCTGGTGCGCGAAGCGCCCATCGAGATCCACCCGCCGCTGGTGGTGTTGTGCGACATCTCCGGATCGATGAACCCCTATGCGCGCATGTTCCTGCATTTCCTGCACGCCATCACCAACGACCGCGACCGCGTGTCGGTGTTCGTGTTCGGCACGCGGCT
>CAZPNH010000453.1:0-2930 GCA_964587635.1 uncultured Bordetella sp. | reverse complement strand
CCATGATCAACGGCATCGGCGTGGTCGGCTGGGGCGTGGGCGGCATCGAGGCCGAGGCCGGCATGCTGGGCCAGCCCGTGTACTTCCTGACCCCCGACGTGGTCGGCGTGCATTTCAAGGGCAAGCTGCATCCCGCCTGCACCGCCACCGACCTCGTGCTCACCGTGACGGAAATGCTGCGCAAGGCGAAAGTGGTGGGCAAGTTCGTCGAGTTCTACGGCGAAGGCTGCTCGTCGCTGTCGGTCACCGACCGGGCGACGATTGCCAACATGGCGCCCGAGTACGGCGCCACCATGGGCTTCTTCCCGGTGGACGAAAAGACCGTCGCCTACTTCAAGGGCACCGGGCGCACGGAAGCCGAAATCGCCGCCTTCGAGGCCTATTACAAGGCGCAGCAGATGTTCGGCGTGCCGAAGAAAGGCGCCATCGACTACAGCCAGGACCTGGAGCTGGACCTGTCCACGGTGTTCCCGTCGCTCGCCGGCCCGAAGCGGCCGCAGGACCGCATCAACCTGGACAAGGTGAAGAGCACCTTCACGCAGCTGTTCGCCGCGCCGGTGAAGGACAACGGCTTCGCCAAGAAGCCCGAGGAACTGCAGAAGCCCTACAAGACCTACGACGGCATCGACATCCGCAACGGCGACGTGCTGATCGCCGCGATCACCTCCTGCACCAACACCTCCAACCCCGGCGTGCTGCTGGCCGCGGGCCTGCTGGCGAAGAAGGCGGTGGAACTCGGCCTCACGGTGAAGCCGCACATCAAGACCTCGCTCGCGCCCGGCTCGCGCGTGGTCACCGAGTACCTCACCAAGGCGGGACTGCTGCCCTACCTGGAGAAGCTCGGCTTCTACCTCGCCGGCTACGGCTGCACCACCTGCATCGGCAACGCGGGCCCGCTGTCGCAGCCGATCGAGGAAACCGTGGTGAAGAACGAGCTGGTGTGCGCCGCGGTGCTCTCGGGCAACCGCAACTTCGAAGCGCGCATCCATCCGAACATCCGCGCCAACTTCCTCGCGTCGCCGCCCCTGGTGGTGGCGTATGCGATTGCCGGTTCCGTTTTAGTGGATTTTAAAAATCAGCCTCTTGGAAAATCAAAAGACGGGCAGGACGTTTTCATCGGGCACATCTGGCCGACCGCCGACGAAATCCAGTCGCTCATGAAGCTGGCGATGGACGCGCCCACCTTCCGCAGGCTCTACGGCGACCTCGCCAACGCGAGCCCGCTGTTCAAGAAGATTTCGGCGCCCACCGGCCAGGTCTACACCTGGCCCAAGTCCAGCTACATCGCCGAGCCGCCCTTCTTCAGGGACTTCGGCATGCAGCCGGGCAAGCCCGGCAACATCTCCGGCGCCAAGGTGCTCGGCGTGTTCGGCGACTCGGTCACCACCGACCACATCAGCCCGGCCGGCTCCATCAAGCCGACCTCGCCCGCCGGCATCTACCTGCAGGAGCACGACATCGCGGTGGCGGACTTCAACAGCTACGGCGCGCGCCGCGGCAACCACGACGTGATGATGCGCGGCACCTTCGCCAACGTGCGCATCAAGAACCTCATGATTCCCGGCAGCGAAGGCGGGATCACGCTGTACAAGGGCGAAAAGCTGCCGATCTACGACGCGGCCATGAAGTACATCGCCGACGGCACGCCCACCGTGATTTTCGGCGGCGAGGAATACGGCACCGGCTCCTCGCGCGACTGGGCGGCCAAGGGCACCCAGCTACTGGGCGTGAAAGCCGTGATCTGCCGCTCCTTCGAGCGCATCCACCGCTCCAACCTGGTCGGCATGGGCGTGCTGCCGCTGCAGTTCCTCGGCAGCGACAGCGCGGCCTCGCTGGGCATCAAGGGCGACGAGGAGATTTCGATCTCGGGCCTGGACGACATCAAGCCGCAGCAGGAATTGACGCTCTTGATTTCCTATTCAAAAGGAACGAAGAAAGAAATCAAGGTGAAAAGCAGGATCGACACGCCCATCGAGGTGGATTACTTCAAGCACGGCGGCATCCTGCCCTACGTGCTGCGCGAGCTGATGGCCAAGGCCGGCCCGGCGAAGGTGAAGGCGGCCTAGCGCGCGCGCCGGCCGATCCGGGACAGGACAAACCCCACCAGGCGGTGCAGGCCCAGCCGCGAGAGCGGCTGGCGGTAGCGCGCCATCACCGGATAGATGCGGTCCAGGACCGGCCGCAGCCGGCGGTCGCCCCAGAAGCGTGCGGCAGCCGAAAGCCCCGCCGACGCATAGACCGCCTCGAAAGCGTCCAGCGCCACCAGCCACCGGCCTTCCGGATCGCGCACGTGGAGCTTCGTCATCATGGCTTCGCGCGTGACGCCCTCCTGCGCCGCGGCGCCGGCGTCGAAATCCGGCGCCGAGCAGTCCACCAGCTTCAGGCGCCCCCGCCAGTCGAGTTTTTCGATGACGTGCATCTCGGTGGCGCACATTGGACAGGACTTGTCGTAGTAGACCGTCAGGGGCACGCAGAACTTGCTCGTGGTGTTCATGGTCAGGCCGCCTTCAGGAGGGACTGGACTTTCGCTCCCAGTTTGACCATGCGCTTGAGCAGAGAGTTCTCCATGCCGAGCATCTGTTCGGCCCAGGTCGAGCCCGCCTCCATCAGCGCCAGCGTCTCGCGCAGGCGCTTCTGCGTCTGCGAGTCCTCCCTGGCGAACTCCTTGCTGTCCACGCAGGCGCGCAGGAAGGCCACCGTCGGGTCGAACTCGCGCTTCTTGCGTTCCTTCACCAGGATGCGCAGCAGCTCCCAGGGGTCCTGCGCGGTCTCGAAGTGGTCGCGCCGGTCGCCTGCCCGATGCACAACGCGGATGAGGTTCCAGTTCTGCAGCTCGCGCAGGCTGGTGCTGACGTTGGAGCGCGCCACCTGCAGCACCGCGGCGATCTCCTCGGCGTGCATCGGCCGGCACAGGTAGAACAGCAAGGCGT
>CAZPNH010000452.1:0-2932 GCA_964587635.1 uncultured Bordetella sp. | reverse complement strand
CAGCCCCTGGTTCTACGCGGGGCTCGGCATCCAGACCCCCTCGCTGGCGATCGCGCTGCTGCTGTTCATCCTGGTGACCCCGGTCTTCCTCTACTTCGTCCAGCCGGTCACGAAGCTTTTTTCGCGCAAGAACGAGTTCGAGGCGGACGCCTTCGCCACCCGGCATGCGAGCGCCAAGGACCTCGTCAGCGCGCTCGTCAAGCTCTACCACGACAACGCCTCCACGCTCACGCCGGACCCGCTGCATTCGGCGTTCTACGACTCGCACCCGCCCGCGGCGACGCGCATCGCGCGCTTGAGGACCACCTGAGGACCGCATGACTTCCGAACTCGCGAAGAAGCACTGCAAGGCCTGCGAAGGCGGCGTCACTCCGTACGACGCGCAGCAGACGAAGGACATGCTGAAGCAGCTCAAGGGCTGGATCGTCGAGGACGGCAAGCTGGTCAAGCTCTATCCGTTCAAGAACTACTACGAGACCATGGCCTTCGTGAACGCGCTCGCCTGGGTCTCGCACCGGGAGGACCACCATCCCGACCTGCTGGTGGGCTACAACAAATGCCGCGTGGAATATTCAACGCACGCCATCGGCGGCCTGTCGGAGAACGACTTCATCTGCGCGGCCAAGGCGGACGCGCTATTCAGGCTGTGATGAAAAGGGTTTTCAGCTCCCACAACCTCGTCCTCATCCACCACTCCCGCAACCTCCTCGAGGCCGAAGGCATCGCGACGGAGGTGCGGCGCGAGATGCTCTCCTCGGCCATGGGCGAACTGCCGCCCGCCGAGTGCCTGGCGGAAGTCTGGGTGCTGCGCGAACAGGATGTGAGGCGCGCCGAAGAGGTCCTGCGCCGGCCGCCCGTCTGCGGGCCTGACTGGACGTGCGCGGGTTGCAGCGAAATTTGCGGGGCGCAATTCGCGCAGTGCTGGAAATGCGGGGCCTACAGGACCTGAGCCGGGAGCGCCGCCCGTCTCAGACGGCGTGCGCGAGCGCCAGCACGAACAGCAAGAACACCCACAACACCAGCGCGCGCCACAGCAGCCCGACGGTGCTGTCGAGCAGCGGCGCGTCGGCGGTTTCGCCCAAGCCGAGCTCGGGGCGCGCCCGCAGACCGTCGAATTCGGCGAGCGGCATGCCGAGCTTCACGCCCAGCGCGCCCGCGCCCGCGGCGAGCACAATGCCGACGTTAGGATCCGGCCAGGCGCGCGCCTGCGTGCGCCAGCAGTAGACGGCATCCTCGAAATCGCCCACCACGGCGAAAGCCGCGGCCGTGAGCCGCACCGCGGGCCATTCCATGACGTAGATCACGCGCGCGGCGAAGCGGCCGAATTCGCCCTTGCCGCCCCAGCGCCGGCCGAGGAAGGCCGCCATGCGGTAGAGGATCGCGCCGCTCGGGCCCGGCAGCAGCACGAACCAGAACAGCACGGCGAACACGTGCCGGTGCGAGGCGACGATGGCCTCCTCGATAGCCAGGCGGATCACTTCCTCGCGGGAGAGGTGCGCCGCGGACTCGCCGCGCCAGGCGCCGATCAGCTCCCGCGCGCGGTCCGTTTCCCCGTCGCGGATCGCCGCCTGGATGCCGGTGAAGAAATGGCTGAACTGCCGGAAGCCGAGCGTGAGGTAGAGCGCGGCGATGTCGAGCAGCAGCGCGGCAACGGGGCTGAGCCAGAGCAGCAGTGCATAGAGCGCGAGCGCGGCCAGCGCCGGCCCGAGCCCCGCCAGCAGCCAGGCGATCGTGCCGTGGCGCGATTCGCCGGCGTTGAAGCTGCGCTCGAGCCAGTCGGTCCAGCCGAGCAGCGCGGCCAGCACCATCTTGCGGTCGCCGAGCGGGCGCCACTGTTCCAGCACCAGCGCGGCGACGATTGCGATGATCCCCATGATTACGGGAGTCTACCCTGCGCAAGATGGCGGGACAGGTTCACCAGCATGCCGGCGGTGGCGCCCCAGATCGTGTGGCCCCCGTAGCTCATGGTGAAGAACCAGCGCGTCGCGCCCTGCCACTCGCGCGACTGGCGCTGGTGGTTGGCCGGCTCGAGCAGGAAGGCGAGCGGCACTTCGAAGATCTCGTCCACCTCGCCGGCATCGGCGCGCAACTCGAGCGGCGGCGCGACCACGCCGACCACCGGCGTGATGCGGTAGCCGGTGCGCGTGTGGTATTCGGAGAGCCGGCCGAGCACCTCGACGCGCGCGCTGTCCAGGCCGATCTCCTCGCGCGATTCGCGCAGCGCGGTGGCCTCCGGCGAGGCATCGGCGGGATCCACCCGTCCGCCCGGGAAGCTCACCTGCCCCGAATGGTCCTTGAGGTGCGCCGAGCGCTGCGTGAAGATGACCGTCAGCTCGGGCTCGCGCGCGACGATCGGCACCAGCACCGCCGCCGGCCTGAGCAGCGCCGCGTCCGGCCGTGTCCCCTCGTCGCCGTAAATCGACAGGCCCGGCGGCGGCGCCTGCGCGAAACGCCGCCGGAATTCCCCCAGCGTCAAAGCCGGGCGTTCCCGCTTACTTGATCGCCTGCAGCCGGTCGTAGACGTCCTTCGACCAGGGCAGCGGACCGCCGTCGGGCAGCTTGCCTTCCACGTAGTACTTCTGCACGGCATCCATGAAGGGCTTGCGGTCGACGATCAGCACCGTCTTGCCGCGCTTGGTGAACTCGGTCATGAGGCGCTTCTCGTTTTCGGCGATTTCGCCGCTGGCCTTGACCGCGGCTTCCTGGAACACCGCGTGGAAGGTCTTCTTGTCCGCGTCCGAGAGCTTGCTCCAGGTCGGCCCGCCGACGATCGTCAGGATGCCGTCGGTGATGTGCGCGGTGATGTTGATATGCGTCTGCACCTCGTAGAACTTCTTCGCGTCGATGGTCGGCAGCGGGTTCTCCTGCGCGTCCACCGTCTTGTTCTGCAGCGCGAGGTAGACCTCCGCGAAGGCGATCGGCGTCGCATTGG
>CAZPNH010000451.1:0-2941 GCA_964587635.1 uncultured Bordetella sp. | reverse complement strand
AGCGCCGCGAGGAATACGAGGGTGAAAGTGCCGTTCACGCCATGAGAGAATACGTCATGGCTGCCGATTCAAACAACCTGATCTGGATCGACATGGAAATGACCGGCTTGGTGCCCGAAGCCGACCGGATCATCGAGATCGCCGTGATCGTGACCGATTCGCAGCTCAATCTCATCGCCGAGGGCCCGGTGCTGGTGGTGCACCAGCCCGACGAAGTGCTCGCCGCGATGGACTCCTGGAACCGCTCGGTGCACGGCAAGTCCGGCCTGGTGGAGAAGGTCAAGGCCTCGCGGCTGGACGAGGCGGTGGTGGAGCGGCAGACCATCGAGTTCCTCGCCGCGCACGTGCCCGCCGGGGTGTCGCCGATGTGCGGCAACTCCATCTGCCAGGATCGCAGGTTCCTCGCGCGCTGGATGCCGAAGCTGGAGGCGCACTTCCTCTACCGCAACCTGGACGTCTCGACGCTGAAGGAACTGGTGAAGCGCTGGAAGCCGGAAATCGTCAAGGGGCTGAAGAAGGAAGGCAAGCACGAGGCGCTCGCCGACATCTACGAGTCGATCGAGGAACTCAAGTACTACCGCAAGCAGGTAATGACGATCTAATCCGCCGCTATGCCGGCCTGCTTCATCAGGCGGGCGTACTTCGCCAACTGATCGGCGGTTGCCTTGCGCAGTTCTTCCGGCGCCGAGCCGCGGATGGTGAGGCCCTGCGCGTTCAGCTTCTCGCGCACGTCGGGATCGGCGAGCGCCTTCACGATCTCGGCATGCAGCCGCGCGATGATGTCCTTCGGCGTGCCGGCGGGCGCCATGACCGCGAACCAGGAATTGAATTCGAAGCCGGGCAATCCCGATTCGGATACGGTCGGCACATCGGGGAACTGCGCGAGGCGCGCCGGCGTGGTGACCCCGATCAGCTTCATTCGGCCGCCGCGCACCAGCGAGGTCACGGTGGCGAGGCCCTGGAACGCCACCGGGATCTGCCCCGCGGCGACGTCCTGCGCGGCCTGCGTCGCGCCCTTGTAGGGAATGTGCGTCAGCGACACGCCGGCGCTGGCCGCGAACAGCGCCATGGCGATGTGCTGCGGGCTGCCGTTGCCGCCCGAGCCGTAGTTGATCGAGCCGGGACTCGCCCTGGCCGCGGCGATCAGCTCGCCGGCGTTGGCATAGGGCGCGCCGTTGCTCGCCACCAGGCCCCATTCCACCGTGGCCACCAGCGACACCGGGTCGAAGTCCCTGAGGATGTCCCAGGACATCCTGGGATGCAGGTTCGGCAGCATGGTCATGATGCTGTCGTTGAAGCCGCCGATGGTGTAGCCGTCGGGCGCCGAGCGGGCGACGCGCTCGGCGCCGATCAGGCCCGCCGCGCCGGCCATGTTCTCGACCGCGATGGAGCCCTTCATGTTCTCCGCCATGCGTTGCGCGACGATGCGCGCGGCGTTGTCCACTGCGCTCGCCGCCGCGAGCGGCACGATCATGCGGATGGGCTTGGCAGGATAGGACTGGGGAAAAACAAGGGGGGAAAAAACCAGGAGAACGGCTGCGACGGCAAACCTCAAACCACCTCCACGATGCACTCGATTTCCACCGGGATGCCCATGGGCAGCGAGCCCATGCCGACCGCCGAGCGCGCGTGCTTGCCGGCCTCGCCGAACACCTCGACGAACAGGTCCGAGCAGCCGTTGATGACTTTCGGGTGGTCGGTGAACTCGGGCACCGCGTTCACCATGCCGAGCACCTTGACCACGTGCTTCACCTTGTCGAGGCTGCCGAGCTCGGTTTTCATGACCGCGAGCAGGGCGAGTCCCACGGCGCGCGCGTGCTGGTAGCCCTGGTCCACCGTGAATTCGAGCCCCAGCTTGCCTTTCACGGCGCCGGGACCTTTGCCCGCCAGAAAGAGCAGATTGCCGGTGCGCACCGCATTGACGTAGTTCGCCATCGGCGGCGTCACGGGCGCGAGCGCGATGCCCAATTCCTTCAGGCGCTTTTCAGCGCTCATTCCAGTGGAACAACTTTCCCCGGATTCATGAGGCCTTCGGGGTCGAACACCTTCTTCACGTCGCGCATCAGGTCCATCATGTCGTCGCCCAGTTCCATGCGCATCGAGCCCATCTTGCCCATGCCGACGCCGTGCTCGCCGGTGCAGGTGCCTTCCATCTTGAGCGCGCGCTCGACCAGGCGCTTGTTGAATTTCTTGGCGAGCTCGGTCTGCTCGGGCTTGTCCGGGTCTACCAGCAGCATGAGGTGGAAGTTGCCGTCGCCGATGTGCCCCAGCAGCGGCACCGGGTTGATGTAGTCCTTCACGTCCTCCATGGTCTCGTGCACGCATTCGGCGAGGCGCGAGATCGGCACGCAGACGTCGGTCGACACCGCGCGCGCGCCGGGCCGGATCTGCAGGCAGGCGAAGTAGGCGTCGTGGCGCGCCTGCCAGAGCGCGGTGCGCTCCTCGGGCTTGGTCGCCCAGAGGAAATCCGTGCCGCCGTTCTCCTTGGCGATCGCCTGCACCGTTTCGGCCTGCTCGACCACGCTCGCCGCCGAGCCGTGGAATTCGAAGAACACCGTCGGCGCGACGCGGTAGCTGGTTTTCTTGTACTTGTTGATCGCGTCCACGGTTTTCTCGCAGACGATGTCGCAGCGCGCGATCGGCACGCCCGCCTGGATGGTCTGGATCACGGTGTTGGTGCAGCCGTCCACCGATTCGAAGGCG
The DNA here is from genome assembly GCA_964587635.1 of uncultured Bordetella sp. Classification (GTDB taxonomy): domain Bacteria; phylum Pseudomonadota; class Gammaproteobacteria; order Burkholderiales; family SG8-39; genus RBG-16-66-20. Next base: position 238 of record CAZPNH010000451.1, on the reverse strand, counting down.
CAGACCGCCGCCGACATGGCTTCCTGCACCGGGTACAGGCGCACCGTCACTTCGGTGATGATGCCGAGCGTGCCTTCGGAGCCGACGAACAGGCGCGTGAGGTCGTAGCCGGCCGCGGATTTCTTCGAGCGGCGCGAGGTCTGGATGATGCGGCCGTCGGCGAGCACCACCTTGAGCGACAGCACGTTCTCGCGCATGGTGCCGTAGCGCACGGCGTTGGTGCCCGAGGCGCGCGTCG
>CAZPNH010000450.1:0-2945 GCA_964587635.1 uncultured Bordetella sp. | reverse complement strand
AATTCGCGTCGCACGCGCTCGTGCAGGTGTTCGGCGAACGCCTCCGCCAGGCGGTCGGCAAGCACTTTCAGCATGATCGCGTTGTAGTCGTCGTGCTGCGCCTCGAACTGCGCCAGCTTCGCATCGAAACCGCCTACCGCCACGGCGAAGGCGCCGATCCAGTCCGGCACGCCGGATTCCCCGGGCGCGACGAAGTCGGCGAGGCACTGGTTGGCCCGGCCGGTCGGCTTGCGGTTCTGCTGCCGCAGGTTGTGCCAGGTCATGGCGACGGTACGCCGCGTTTCGTCGGCGTAGATCTCGATGTCGTCGCCGTTCACGCGCGCGGCCGGGTAAAGGCCGAAGACGCCGTTGGCGGAAACCCACTTTTCGCGCACGATCCTGTCCAGCGTCTCGAGCGCTTCCGCGTGGAGCTTGCGTGCCGCGTCTCCCACGACCGGGTCCTCGAGGATCTTGGGATAGGGGCCGGAGAGTTCCCAGGCCTGGAAGAACGGGGTCCAGTCTATGTAGGGGACCAGTTTTTCCAGCGGGTAGTCGTGCAGTACGTGGATTCCCGCGTCCTGGGGCGCGGGCGGCTGGTACCGGGTCCAGTCGGTCACGTGGCCGAGGCGCCGGGTTTCGGCGATCGGCAGCAGCGGTCCCGGACCCTTTTTGTCGCGGTGCTGGACGCGGATCTTGTCGTAGTCCGCGCGCACCTCGGCGATATAGCCGTCGCGCTGGTCCATCGACAGCAGGTTCTGCATCACGCCGACCGAGCGCGATGCGTCGGGGACGTAAACCACCGGGCCGGGGTAGTTGGGCGCGATTTTCACCGCGGTGTGCGCGCGAGAGGTGGTGGCGCCGCCGATGAGCAGCGGCACGGTGAAGCCTTCGCGCTCCATCTCGCGCGCCACGTGCGCCATTTCCTCCAGCGAGGGCGTGATCAGGCCGGAGAGGCCGATGGCATCGGCCTTCTCCCGCTTCGCCGTTTCGAGAATGGTCCTGGCGGGCACCATCACTCCCAGGTTCACCACGTCGTAGTTGTTGCACTGGAGGACCACCGCGACGATGTTCTTGCCGATGTCGTGCACGTCCCCCTTCACCGTGGCGATCACCAGCTTGCCCTTCGCCTTGCCGGCTTCCCCGGTGCGCAGCTTTTCCGCTTCGATGTAGGGAATCAGGTGCGCCACCGCCTGCTTCATCACGCGCGCCGATTTGACGACCTGCGGCAGGAACATCTTGCCCGCGCCGAACAGGTCGCCGACGATGTTCATGCCGTCCATGAGCGGGCCCTCGATCACCTCGATCGGACGCGCGAACTTGAGTCGTGCTTCCTCGGTGTCCGCGACCACGTGGCTGGCGATGCCGTTCACGAGCGCGTGGGAGAGGCGTTCTTCCGGCGTGCCGCGGCGCCACGCATCGTCTTCCTTCGATGCGCGCAGGCCGCCTTTAACGCCCGCGGCGTACTCGATCAGGCGCTCGGTGGCATCCGCGCGCCGCGCGAGAATCACGTCCTCGACGCGTTCGCGCAGGCCCGGCTCGATTTTCTCGTAGACGCCCAGCTGGCCGGCGTTGACGATCCCCATCGTCATGCCGGCCTGCACCGCGTGATAGAGGAATGCGGTGTGCATGGCTTCGCGTACCGCGTCGTTGCCGCGGAAGGAGAACGACAGGTTCGATACGCCGCCGGAGATTTTCGCCTGCGGCAGGTTGGCGCGGATCCAGCGTACCGCTTCCAGGTAGTCCAGGCCGTAGCGCGCGTGCTCTTCCAGCCCGGTGGCGACGGCGAAGATATTCGGATCGAAAATGATGTCGGCGGGCGACAATCCCGCCTTCTGCGTCAGCAGGTCGTAGGCGCGGCGGCAGACCGCGATGCGCCGCTCCAGCGTATCGGCCTGGCCCTGCTCGTCGAAAGCCATCACCACGACGGCGGCGCCGTACTTGCGCACCAGGCTCGCCTGGCGCAGGAATTCCTCCTCGCCCTCCTTCATGCTGATGGAATTGACGACGCCCTTGCCCTGCAGGCATTTGAGCCCGGCCTCGATGACGCTCCATTTCGACGAGTCGATCATCACCGGCACGCGCGAGATGTCCGGCTCGGAGGCGGCGAGATTCAGGAAGGTCACCATCGCCTTCTCCGAATCGAGCATTCCCTCGTCCATGTTGACGTCGATCACCTGGGCGCCGTTTTCGACCTGCTGGCGCGCGACCGAAAGCGCCTCGGCGTAATTTCCCGCGAGGATCAGCCGCGCGAACGCCTTGGAGCCGGTGACGTTGGTGCGCTCGCCGACGTTGAGGAACAGCGATCCGTCGCCGACGTTGAGGGGTTCCAGGCCGGACAGGCGCAGCATCGGCGGGCGCTCGGGCGCGCGGCGCGGCGCGACGCCGCGCACCGCCCCGGCGATGGCATGGATATGCTCGGGCGCGGTGCCGCAGCAGCCGCCGACCAGATTGAGGAATCCGGCGCGCGCCCAGCCGCCCATTTCCTTCGCCATGGCTTCCGGCGTGTCGTCGTATTCGCCGAACGCATTGGGCAGGCCCGCGTTCGGATAGCACGAGACCGGCACCTCGGCGACGCCGGAGAGTTCCTCGACGTACTGGCGGAGTTCCTTCGCACCCAGCGCGCAGTTCAATCCCACCGCGATCGGCCGCGCGTGGCGGATCGAGTTGTAGAACGCCTCGGTGGTCTGGCCGGACAGCGTCCGCCCCGAGGCATCGGTGATGGTTCCGGAGATGATCAGCGGCAGGCGCTCGCCGCGCTTCTCGAACGTGGACTCGATGGCGAACAGCGCCGCCTTGGCGTTCAGCGTATCGAATATGGTCTCGACCAGCACCAGGTCCACGCCGCCGTCCATGAGACCGCGCAGCGCGTCGCTATAGGCGGCGACCAGCGCATCGAAGCTGACGTTGCGGAAACCCGGGTCGTTGACATCCGGGGAAATCGAAGCAGTCTTGGTGGTGGGCCCGAG
>CAZPNH010000449.1:0-2948 GCA_964587635.1 uncultured Bordetella sp. | reverse complement strand
CGGGCCACGCGCGAATCAATCTCAAAGGCCCTGCGGGCGCCAAGATCACGATGCCGGCGGTGGACCAGTTCTGCGCCATGCTGAACGGCGAATGGACCTCGCGCCCCAGCGAGCGCCGGAGCGCCTAGGCGGACGCCATGTCGCTCTCGATCAAGATATCGAAAAAAGTCGGGACGCGCTCCGACATGATCGCGAGCCGCTCCTGGCCGCAGAACCGCATCACCATCGGCCGCGGCGAGGAATGCACGCTGGTGCTCGAGGATCCGAAGAAGCACGTATCGCGCGTGCACGTGGAGCTCGAGGAAAAAGACGACAACACTTTCGAGCTGACCTGCGTGTCGAAGGTGAACCCGGTATTCATCAACGGCAAGCGGCATGCGCCGGGCAGCAGGCACGACCTGAGCGCGGGCGACCGCTTCGAGCTGGGCGAATACGAACTCGAGCTGCTCGCGCCGCCGAGCGTGGTGAAGTCCGAGGTGCCGGTGTCGGACGTCGAGGAAACCACGCGGCCCGACAACCCGATGCTGCAGATGCCGAAGGCGGCGCAGGCAAAGCCGGTGCAGGAGAAGACCATCCCGGTCGAAACCGTCCCGGCGAAACCCGCCGCGGTCGAGGAACCCGCTTTCGACATCGGCGAGTTGCCGCCCGTGGAGCCGGGGATATTCGACGAGCCTGCCGTGCCCGAAGCGCCCGCGGCCCGCGCAGCGCCCGCAATCGCCGTCCCCGAGCCTGAACCCGAAGGCGACGTATTCGCGGAGACCACTTACGTCGGCGCTTCCAGCGTGCCGCCGGCCAACATATTCGACGAAGCCACCTATGTCGGCAGCAGGCCGCCGGGGCAGGGAGCGGCCCCCGCCGGCGCCCGGCCGGCCGCCGTCGACGGCGGCATGCGCGCGGCGGTGAAAGCTTTCCTCGAAGGCGCGGGCCTGCAGGAGAAGGAGATTCCGGACGCCGAGATCGAGGCCTTCCTGCTGCAGTCGGGCAAGATCATGCGCGCCGCGGTGGAGGGAGCGATGGCGCTGCTGGCCGCGCGCGCCACGGCGAAAAAGGAGCTGCGCGCCGAAGACCGCACCATGGTGGCATCCAAGGACAACAATCCGCTCAAGCTGATGTCCGATCCGCAGGAGGCGCTGGCGTTCCTGTTCGACACCAAGGAGCGCGCCGCCGGCTTTCTCGATCCGGTGCAGGCGGTCGGCGATGCCTTCGACGACCTGCGCGCGCACGAGGTGGCCCTGTTCGCCGGCATGCGCGCCGCGCTGCTCGGCTCGATCCAGCGCTTCGATCCCAAGATGCTCGAGGCCGAGCTGGAGAAGAACGCCGGCGGCCTGGGCCTGAACCGCAAGGCGAAGCTCTGGGAGCAGTTCGCCGTCTACCAGCAGAAGCTCGCGCGCGACGCCGAGGACGATTTCAACAAGGTCTTCGGGCGCGAGTTCATGGGCACCTACATGGAACAGGTGAAGCGGCTGCGCGGTAGCCGGCAGTAGCCGTTCCGGCGTTACGACGGATCTCCAGGACACGCTGAAGCGCGCGATCGAATGCCAACGGGCAGGCGATCTCGACTCCGCTGCTCGCGCCTATCGATCGGTACTCGAGAGCGACGCGGGGAATTTTGACGCGCTGCACCTGCTCGGCACGATCGAAGGCAGAGCGGGCAATTTCGGCGAGGCGGTCCGGCTGCTGGAGCTGGCGATCGCCGCCAATCCGGGATCTGCGGTCGCGCACTCGCACCTCGGCATCGTGCGAATCCACCTCGAGCGTTACGCAGAGGCATTGTGGTGCTTCGACCGGGCGCTGGCGCTGGCGCCGGCTTATCTCGAGGCGCTGGTAAATCAGGCGCACACGCTGAATGAACTGAAGCGATACGGCGACGCGATCAGGACTTGCGACCGCGCGCTGGCGCTGGATCCCGCATGTGCGGGGGCGTTCAACAACCGCGGCATCGCGCTGGCCGGCCTCGACCGGCACGCGGATGCGCTGGCGTGCTATGACCGCGCCCTGCAGATGGACGGCGGACTGGCGGTCGCGCACAACAACCGCGGCAACGCGCTTTTTCAAATGCGGCGGTTCGAAGAAGCCGTCGCCAGCTATACGCGCGCAGCTGAAATAAACCCGCTTTACGCCGAACCCCTGAATAGCCGCGGCAGGGTCCTGGCCAAGCTGAACCGGCACGACGAGGCGCTGACGAGCTATGCGCAGGCGCTCGCGGTCCGGCCGGATTTCGCCCTCGCGCACTTCAACGAATCGCTGACGCGGCTCGCGCTCGGCCAGCTCGGCATCGGCTGGCAGAAATACGAATGGCGATGGAAGGCCGAGAAACTGAATCTGAAGGCGCGGGAACTGTCTTGCCCGCTCTGGCTCGGACGGGAAGACCTGCGCGGCAAGTCCATTCTGCTGCACGCGGACCAGGGTCTGGGCGATGCGATTCAATTCGTCCGTTACGCTGCGCTGATCTCCGAAAGGGGCGCGACCGTATATCTGGACGTCATGGCGCCGCTGCGGAAGCTTCTGGAGCGGGTGCGTGGGGTGGACCAAGTGCTGGCCGGCGAAGGCCCGCCGCCGCGGACAGATTTTCACTGTCCGCTTTCCAGTCTGCCGCTGGCCTTTGGAACGACTCTGTCGACGATCCCTGCCTCGATACCCTACCTGGCACTGCAAGCAGAAGCGGTGGCATCCTGGCGCTCCAGGCTCGTCCATGGGAACGAGAAGCTGGTCGGGATTTGCTGGCGGGGAAGTCCGCTTTACAAGGATGACGCAGAACGAAGCATCGAATTCGACCGGTTCGCGGCGCTGCTGTCGGTTCCGGGCATCCGGTTCGTAAGCCTGCAGAAGGAGTTGACCGATGGCGAGCTTGCTCTGGCGAAATCGCTGCCGGGGATGGCGCGTCCCAACGCGGACTTCACGAGCACTGCTGAGATCGTAGCCGCTGCGGATCTGGTGATCACGGTGGA
>CAZPNH010000448.1:0-2948 GCA_964587635.1 uncultured Bordetella sp. | reverse complement strand
TGCGAACCCGTCAACTCGAGGTGCTCCCGCAAAAAGTCGATGAGATGCAGCCGCGCGGGGACGCGCCGGCTGACCGCGGCGCCGTTGACCGTAAGCGTTATGCCGTAGTCGTGTTCCATGCGCGTTCCAGCAATACGCCGGCGAGGTGGAGCTTGGTGGCGGAATTGTTGTAGAGGTCCGAAGACGGCTTGAGGTCCGTTTTCAATGTGCGCCTTGCTTCTTCCAGATCCTTCTTGAATGAAAGCAGGATGGGCCTGTCCCGGGCCCCCAGGAAAACAAACCGGTCGTTGTGGGCCGCAAGGCCGATGATGGCGTAGTCGCCGTGCCGGCGCGCCAATTCGAGGAATACCGAGCGGTCGGATTTTTTCGACACGGGAAATTCCGCGGCGACCAGCAGCTCGCCCGGCTTGAGGTCCGTTTCGAACAGGCCCTTGAAGAATGCCCGGGCCTTTACCTGTCTTTTCCCCTGTTTTCCCTCGATGTGAAAAACCGCATCCAGCGCGACTGCACAGGCGGGGTACTCGGCCGCGGGATCCGCCAGCGCCAGGCTGCCGCCCAGCGTGCCGCGGTTGCGGATCGCGGCATGGGCGACATGGGGCACCGCCTGCGCGAGCAGCGGCAGATGCTTTTGCACCTCGGCGGATTGTTCGAGCCGGGCATGCGTGACGAGCGCGCCGATGCGAACGACGCCATTCGACACCTCGATGCCAGAAAGGCCCGGCAATCCCGTGATGTCCACGAGCAGCTCCGGCGAGGACAGCCGCATGTTGAGCGACGGAATCAGGCTCTGGCCGCCGGCGAGGATCTTTGCGTCCGGATTCCCAAGCAGCGCGAACGCCTCGCCGAGGGAAGCCGGTTTCACATAGGCGAAAGCGGGAGCTTTCAACGCCCGCCCTTCTTTTCGGGCCAGATGCCTTTCTTTTCCAGCTCGTCCATCGACTCGCTGGTGAACTCCGCGCTCGGCGCGTCGCCGCCGATGACGAACATCAGCACCGAGTACTTGTTCTTCGGCCCCCTGGTGACGTTCATGAAGCGGCGCGAGGCGCCCGGCGGGAAGGAGATCACGTCCAGCGGCTTGAGGTCCACGTGCTCCAGGCGGCCCTTTTCGTTCTGCCAGCTCGCGCGCCAGGTGCCGGTCATGGCGATGAAGGTCTCGTTGGTGTCGTGGTTGTGCAGCATCGGCCCCCGGCCCGGCAGCGCGCGACAGTAGCCGAGATTGAAGCCTTCGCGGATCTTGATCGCCGCCATGCGGGCCGCTTTCTCGCCCACCGGCGACTGCTTGCCGTCGCGCTCGGTCTTCGGCGGCTGGAAACCGATGACGTTGTAGAGGATGCGCTCGCAGCCCGGCATCCGGCTGTCGGGCAGCCCGCCGTCGAAGCCCCTGAGTCTCGAGAAGCGCGCCACGCGCTTCATCATGTGGCGGCGCGCAATGCCGCGCCGCGGCAGCGTTTCACGATAGGCCATGTCCTCCTCCTCGGCAGGAATGGTAGCGTATGCGTGAGGGATAAAGTGCGGGGGAAACGCATGGCGAAATCGCGGGTTGGAATGATCGGGATGGGAATCATGGGATCGGCGATGACGGCGAACCTGGTGCGCGCGGGCTACGAGGTCGTCGGCTACGACCCGCTCGCCGCCTGCCGGCGCCGCCACCGCAGAGCCGGCGGCACGGTGGCCGGCAGGACGCGGGACGTCGCCCGCGCCGCGCGCATCCTGATCACCTCGCTGCCGTCCGCGGCGGCGCTGTCGCAGGTGGTCGGCGAAATCCTGCTGTGCGGCAAGCGCGGGCAGATCGTCGTCGAGACCAGCACGCTGCCCATCCCGGTCAAGGAAGCGGCGCGCAGGCGGCTGGCCGCGGCGGGCGTGACGCTGCTCGACTGCCCCTTGAGCGGCACCGGCGCCCAGGCGCGGGCCAAGGACCTGGTGGTCTACGGCAGCGGCGATCCCGCCGCCTTCAGGAAGACCCTCCCGGTCCTCAACGGCTTTTCGCGGGGCCACTACTTCGTCGGCAAATTCGGCAACGGCTCGAAAATGAAGTTCGCCGCCAACCTGCTGGTGGCGATCCACAACGTTTCGGCCGCCGAGGCGGTGGTGCTGGCGCGCAAGTCCGGCCTGAACGCCGCCCTGGCGGTCAAGGTACTCAGCGACGGGGCAGGCGCTTCGCGCATGCTGCAGGTGCGCGGCCCGATGATGGCGCGGCGCAGCTACCGCGACGCCACCATGAAGGTCGAGGTGTGGCAAAAGGACATGAAGATCATCGGCGCATTCGTCCGGCAGCTCGGCAGCGCCGCGCCGCTCTTCCGCGCCACGAAAGCGATCTACAACGCGGCCCTCAGGCAAGGCTACGGCAAAGCCGACACCGCCTCGGTGAACGCAGTGCTGGAGCGGCTGTCCGGGAAAACCAGGCGGAGGCGGAGCAGATGATCAAGCGCAAGCAGCGCATTCCGATGCGCGACCTGCAGGACCTGAGCGGCGAGGATGCCGACACCGCGGCGAAAAACCGCGTCGGCGGCCGCGACCTCAACCTGTTCCGCGTGATGATGAACCACCCGAAGCTCACGCGGCGCTGGACCGTGTTCGCCGGCCACGTGCTGCAGAAGCAGACGCTGCCGCCGCGCGAGCGCGAGTTGCTGATCCTGCGCGTCGGCTGGCTCAACCAGGCCGAATACGAGTGGGCGCAGCACGTGGTGATCGCCAGGCGCAGCGGCATCAGCGACGCCGAAATCGAGCGCCTCAAGCAGGGGCCGGGCGCCGGCTGGAACGCGCACGAGGCGGCGCTGCTGCAGGCGGCGGACGACCTGTTCGAAAACTCGGTGGTGGCCGATCAGACCTGGGCGGCGCTGGCGGCGAAGTACACCACCGAGCAGATGATGGACGCGGTGTTCACCGTCGGGCAGTACAACCTGGTGTGCTGGGCGCTCAACAGCTTCGGCGTGCCGCTCGACGATTTC
>CAZPNH010000447.1:0-2949 GCA_964587635.1 uncultured Bordetella sp. | reverse complement strand
CTGATACAGCATTATGACGTCGACGCCCTGTTACGGGCGTCCCCCAACCCAAAAACGCAACCCGACGTGAAAAGGCTAGTGCATTTCTTGCTGCACTGCGAGATAATTATCGGTAGGGGTGGGATGCATGTGGGAAATCCCCGTCCCGCCGGGACGGAACTGAGGGACTGCCGGACGCGACGGCACCGGAATCGAGAGCGTGTGGATGCGTGCGCCGTTCGGGCCTCACCGGCGGATCGTGCGACTGGCTTAGGGGGATCGAACGCATGGCCAAGGCCAAGCTCACCATCAGCAGCAAGAATTACGGCTCCTGGTCGCTCCGCGGCTGGCTCCTGTGCAAGCTCTCCAAGATCGACTTCGAGGAGGCGCCGATCCCGAGCGACGATCTGTCGATCCGCGCCGAGCTGCTGCTGCTGTCGCCGTCGTTCCTGGTCCCCGCCCTCGATCATGACGGCATCAAGGTCTGGGACACGCTCGCGATCGCCGAGTACCTCAACGAGGTGAAGCCGAAGGCCGGCCTGCTGCCGGACGACCGCGCCGCCCGGGCGCACTGCCGCTCGATCTGCGGCGAGATGCATTCCGGCTTCGCCAACCTGCGCTCGGCGCTGCCGATGAACCTGAAGGCGCATTTCCCCGGCTACAAGGTGTGGGCGGGGGCGCTGTCCGACATCGAGCGCGTGACCACCATCTGGCGCGAGTGCCTGTCCGCCTACGGCGGCGGCTTCCTGTTCGGCGGCGCGACCATGGCAGACGCGATGTACGCGCCGGTGTGCGCGCGCTTCCTCACCTACGATGTCGCGCTCGATGCCGATTGCGCCGCGTATTGCGCGCGCATCATGGGCTGGGCGCCGATGCGCGAATGGATCGAGGCCGCGCAGAACGAGCACGAACAGCTGGACGAGCTCGACATGGATTTCTGAGCGCCGCCGCCGTGCCGGCGCGCTGCTAGCGCGCCGGAGACTTTTCCTTCTTTTCGGCAGCGGCCCCGCGCTCCTGCGTGAGCGTCATCAGGATGTCCGCGTACCAGGCGCAGTTCAGGTCGAGCGCCTCGTCCTTCTCGATGTCGCGGTTGACGACGTCAAGACGCGTGGCGTGGACGCCGAGCAGGCGCCAGGCGAGGTCGGCGCGGCCGGCGCGCGGCTCCAGCTCGCGCGTTACGACCGGCGCGCCGCTGGTGCCGCGGTGCAGGCGCGCATCGGTCAGGAAATAGCCGTGGCCCTGGAAGCGGATGCCGAAGGCGGAGGCGATCACCGCCTGGCGCGCCACCGGCAGGCGGTGCAGCTCGTCGTGCACGCCCAGCGGGAAACCCACCACCAGCACCGAGGTGCCGATCTCGACCTGCTCGAGACGTTCGACCAGGTGCGCGGGCGTGAAGGCGTGGAAGGACAGCGTCTCCGGCAGCGCGGCGCGCTCCAGTTCCAGCGCCACCACGTCGATCGCGCTGGTCGAGTCGAAGCCTTCGCGCCAGAGGGATTTGCCTTCACGGTACAGCGGAATCGAGAAGCCGACCGTGTCGGCGACGTTCTCCGGATCCACGTGCAGCTCGATCTCCAGCCGGTCCGGGTAATGCTCGCTCGGCTTGTCGAGCACCACGTGGCGGCTGGTGATCAGGTACAGGCGCTTGTCGCGCTCGAAGAAAAAGCCGGTGGCGTTGGTCAGCGTCCGCTGGCCGAGCATGGTGGTGACGCGGGTCACGGCGAGCAGCAGGGATTCGATCATCGCCTTCCCATGGTACTAAACCTCGAGGCGGATGCGCTCGATCTCGCCCGACAGGGTCGTGTCGCCGATATTGAGGAACAGGTGCCGGTCCGTCACCGACAGGTCGAAGGCCATGCGGCGCTCCAGGCGCGCCACCAGCCCGGCGAGGAACTCGCGGTCGAATGCGTGGATTTCGAGTTCTTCCGCGCGGTGGATTTTTTCGCCCGCGAGCTGGTGCCGCAGCGTCGCGCCCTTGTGGGTGTACACCGCCACCCGCGGCGCCGCCTTGCTCGCCTTGTGCAGCCGCGCCGCGTCGGGCGCTCCCACTTCGATCCAGGCCTGGATCACGCCGGTCAGGTCGCGTACCGCGATCACCGGTTCGTCCGGACTCGACAGCCCGCGCGAAAAACTGATGCCCTCGGTGAATTCGAGGCAGTAGGCGAGCATGCGCGTGACCAGGTATTCCGCCGACTCCGACGGATGGCGCGCCACTTTCAGCTGCAGCGTTTCGTAGACCGCGCGGTCGACGTCCGCGAGCTGGACGGTGAAGTTGTAAATCGTCGCGGTGAGCGCCATCCGCGCGGCTAGCGGCGCAGATCGAGGGTGAACGGAAAATTCGGATTGCGTTCTTCGGGGCGGACGGCGAGGCGGCCGGGGGTGTGGGCGATGAGGGAGAAGCGCGCGAGGCGCCGGCCTTCGGCGGCGTAGGCGTTGACGGGGAAGTCGGCGTGGGCGCGGCCGCCGGGGTGGACGACGTGGTACTGGCAGCCGCCCATGGATTTGTTCATCCAGGTATCCATCAGATCGAAGGTGAGCGGCGCCTGCACGCCGATGGTCGGGTGCAGCGCGGAGTAGGGCTGCCAGGCGCGGTAGCGCACGCCGGCGACGTATTCGCCGACGTTGCCCGTGGGCTGCAGCGGAATGGCGCGGCCGTTGCAGGTGAGCACGTGGCGCCCGCCGGTCATGCCGGTGGCGCGCACCTGCAGGCGCTCGACGGAAGAATCCACGTAGCGCGCGGTGCCGCCCGAGGCGCTTTCCTCGCCCAGCACGTTCCAGGGCTCGAGCGCGGTGCGCAGCTCGAAGCGCGCGCCGCGCGAGGAGAATTCGCCGATGCGCGGGAAGCGGAATTCGAAATGCGGCGCGAACCATTCGGCCTTGAGCGGGAAGCCGGCCTCCGCCGTTTCGTGGATCACGTCCTCGAAGTCCTGCCAGACGAAGTGCGGCAGCATGAAGCGGTCGTGCAGCTCGGTG
>CAZPNH010000446.1:0-2960 GCA_964587635.1 uncultured Bordetella sp. | reverse complement strand
GCAGCACGGCATTCATGCCCGTGGTGGCGTTCTAGACGAAGGCCACATCCCGTTCCTCGGCGTGCAGGAAGCGCGCGAGGCGCCCGGCGGCGGCGCGCAGCGCGGCGGGCATTTCCTCCCGCAGGAAACGGTCGGGATTCGCTTCCATGCGCGCCCGCCAGCGGTCCACCTCGGCCAACACCACGCGCGGCGCGGTGCCGAAGGAGCCGTGGTTGAGGAAGGCGGTGCCGGGCTCGAGCAGGAAGCGCCGGCGCATCGGCGTGCCGAAGCGGATCATGCGGGCAGTCTAGCCCAGCGGGTAAAATCCGCCGCGCCTTGGACTTCCTGTTCATCCTCGCGGTAGGCCTGGCCGCCGGCACCCTGAGCGGCATCGTCGGCTTCGGCTCGTCCATCATGCTGATGCCGGTGCTGGTGATCGTCTTCGGCCCGCTGCAGGCGGTGCCGATCATGGCCATCGCGGCGATCATGGCCAACCTGTCGCGCGTCGCGGTCTGGTGGCGCGAGGTGGACTGGCGCGCGGTCGGCGCCTACTCCGCGACCGGCGCGCCGTTCGCTGCGCTGGGCGCCGCGACGCTGCTCACGCTGCCGACGCGCGTCATCGAGGTGGCGCTCGGCCTGTTCTTCATCGCCATGATCGGCGAGCGGCGCTGGATGGCGGCGCACCAGCTGAAGCTGCGCCTGGTCCACCTGTCGCTGCTCGGCGTGCCGATCGGTTTTCTGACCGGCATCGTCGTCTCCACCGGCCCGATGACGGCGCCGATCTTCCTCGCGGCCGGGCTGGTGAAGGGCGCGTTCCTCTCCAGCGAGGCGGCCTCGTCGCTGCTGGTCTACCTCGCCAAGGTGACGGTGTTCCGCAGCTTCGGCGCGCTGCCCTGGGACATCGTGCTCAAGGGGCTGATCGTCGGTTCGACGCTGATGGCGGGCGCCTTCATCGCCAAGCGCTTCGTGCTGAAGATGGATCCGGACCGCTTCCGGCTGCTGATGGACGGGCTGATGCTGATTTCCGGGCTCACGCTGCTGTCCGCGGCCTTCCTCTGAGTAGAATGAAACCATGAGCAAGCTGATTCCCATCGTCGGCCGCGGCTACTGCTACGAGGACCTGAAAGTGGGTTTCCGCTTCCGCACGCACCGGCGCACCATCGCCGAGTCGGACGTGGCGGCGTTCATCAACCTCACCTGGCTGACCGAGGAGCTATTCGCCGTGGCGGACGACTCGCAGCGCGCCATCAAGGGCCGCGCCGTGCCCGGCGCGCTGATTTACTCGTTCGCCGAAGGCCTGCTGCTGCCGACCATGCAGGATACCGGCCTCGCGTTCCTCAACGCCACCCTCGACGTCAAGGGGCCGACGGTGGTGGGCGACACCATCCATGTCGAGGCCGAGGTCACCGAGTGCCGCCTGACCTCGAAAGGCGACCGCGGGCTGGTGCGCTTCGCCAACAAGGTCGTCAACCAGAACGGCGCCGCGGTGCTCGAATACAACCCGCTGCGCATGCTGAAGAGGAAATGATGATCGACCATATCGACCACGTGGTGCTGACGACGCGGGACCTGCCGGCCTGCCTGAAGTTTTATTCCGAAATCCTGGGAATGAAGCTGGAAAAATTCCAGACGCCCACTGAGACGCGCCTGGCGCTGAAGTTCGGCAACCAGAAAATCAACGTGCACGAATGGGGGAGGGAATTCACGCCGCGCGCGCACGTGGCCGCGCCGGGCACGCTGGATCTGTGTTTTATCGCTTCGGTATCGCTTGAAAAAGTAATGGAGAAATTAAAAAAAGAAAATATCGAGATCATCGAAGGGCCGGTGATGAAGACAGGCGCGGTGCACAAGCTGCGCTCGGTCTACGTGCGCGACCCGGACCTGAACCTGGTCGAGATCTCCGTTCCCGCCTAGGTATTCACCCGGACGCCGTTTTTTTCCAGCGCGGCGATGATCGCCTGCGTATGCTCGCGGTCGCGGGTCTCGATCAGGAACTCGACTTCCGGGGACTTGACCGAGGCGGTGCCGAACATGCGCTGGTGCTGCACTTCGACGATGTTGCCGCCCGCGGCGCCGATCATGCCCGCCACCTTGGCCAGGCTGCCCGCGATGTCCGGCATGGTGACGCGCAGGCGCACCAGCTTGCCCTCGCGCACCAGGCCGCGCATCAGCACCGCCGACAGCAGGCGCGAATCGATGTTGCCGCCGCACACCGGGATGCCAACGCGCCTGCCGGCGAAGCGGGCGGGGTGCTCGAGCAGCGCGGCGAGCCCGGCCGCGCCGGCGCCCTCGGCCACGGTTTTCTCGATTTCGATGAGGCAGACGATGGCGCGTTCGATGGTTTCTTCTTCCACAAGGAGGATTTCGGAGACCAGATTTCGAATCAGATTGAGCGTCAGTTCCCCCACGTCCCTGACCGCCAGGCCTTCCGCGATGGTGTCGCCGCCGACAATCACCGGCTGGCCCTTGAGGCGCTGATACATGGCGCAATAGGTTTTCGATTCGACGCCGACCACCTCGATCGCGGGCTTGAGCGCTTTCGCCGCGATCGCCATGCCGGAAACCAGGCCGCCGCCGCCGATGGGCACCACCAGCAGGTCCAGTGCCGGCGCCTGCTCGAGCATCTCCAGCGCCACGGTGCCCTGGCCGGCGATGATCGCCGTGTCGTCGTAGGGATGGACGAAGGTGAGCCGGTCGCGCGCTTCCAGCTCGTGCGCGTGCCGCGCGGCGTCGGCGAGCGTGTCGCCTTCGAGGATGACTTCGGCGCCCAGCACCTGCGTGCTGCGCACCTTGTTGTTCGGCGTGCCGCGCGGCATCACGATCACGGCGCGCACGCCCAGCCGCGCCGCGTGGTAAGCGACGCCCTGCGCGTGGTTGCCCGCGCTCATGGCGATGACGCCGCGCCGCCGGGCCGCCTCGTCCAGCGACAGCAGCTTGTTGAGCGCGCCGCGTTCCTTGAACGAGGCGGTGAACTGCAGGTT
>CAZPNH010000445.1:0-2964 GCA_964587635.1 uncultured Bordetella sp. | reverse complement strand
CGGCGATCACCAGCGGCGAATGGTTCGGCAGCATGATGCCGCCCGCGCCGACGCGGATCTTCGAGGTGCCGCCCGCGAGGTGGCCGATCACCACCGAGGTTGCCGCGCTCGCGATGCCGCGCATGTTGTGGTGCTCCGCCACCCAGTAGCGCGTGTAGCCCAGGCGCTCGGCGTGGCGGGCGAGGTCGAGAGAATTGCGCAGTGCGTCGGCGGGCGTCGCGCCTTCCACGATCGGCGCGAGGTCGAGTATCGAAAGGGGAATCATGCTTTTTCCAAGTCCAGTTCCTTCATTTCCCCTGGCGAGAGCGCCAGTCGCGCGGCGCCTGCATTCGCTTCGAGGTGCTTGAGGTCCGCGGTGCCTGGAATCGGCAGCATCACCGGCGATTTCGCCAGCAGCCAGGCAAGCGCGATCTGGGCCGCCGTCGCTTTCTTCTTTCTCGCCAGGGATTTGACGCTTTCCGACTTGAGGGCCGCACCCGCGCCCAACGGGTACCACGGCAGGAAAGCGATGCCGAGTTTCTCGCACGCCTTGAGCACATCCTCGGACGAACGGTCTTCCAGGTTGTACCTGTTCTGCACCGAGACGATGGGGCAGATGCGGCGCGCTTCCTCCAGCTGTTTGACGCTCACGTTGGAGACGCCGACATGCCGGATCTTGCCCGCGCGCTGGCCGTCGGCGAGCGCGCCCACCGAGTCGGCGAACGGGACCTTCGAATCCGGGGCATGCAGTTGGTAAAGGTCGATGCGTTCGAGCTTCAGGCGCTTCAGGCTGCCGTCGAGCGCGCGCGTCAGGTGTTCAGGGCGGCCGTCAGGATCCCAGGCGCCGGGGCGGGGGCGCAGCAGTCCGCCCTTCGTCGCGATGACGAGGTCCCTCGGATACGGGTGCAGCGCTTCGGCGATCAGTTCCTCGTCCACGTGCGGGCCGTAGCTGTCGGCGGTGTCGAAGAAATTGAGGCCGAGCTCGATCGCCCGGCGCAGGACCCGGTGCGCGTTCGCGCGGTCCTTCGGAGGTCCCCAGACGTTCGGCCCGCAGACGCGCATGGCGCCGAAGCCGAGACGGTTGACGGTCAGGTCGCCGAGATTCATCGGCACGCAGTTTAGACTAGCGGCATGGAGAAGGTGCGGAATTGGGTCGCCCAGGCGCAACGGATCGTGGTTCTCACGGGCGCCGGCATTTCCACGGATTCCGGCATTCCGGATTTTCGCGGCCCGCAGGGCCTGTGGACGAAGAATCCGAAGGCGGAGAAGCTCTCCAACATCCACTACTACATGGCCGACCCGGAAGTGCGCAAGGCGTCGTGGAAGGCGCGCATGGATCACACGGCATGGAACGCGAAGCCGAACGCGGGTCATCTCGCGCTGGCGGCGCTGGAAAAGCGCGGCAAACTGCACGCGCTGATCACGCAGAACATCGACGAACTGCACCAGAGGGCCGGCAATTCGCCGGACAAGGTGATCGAGGTGCATGGCACCATGCGCAAGGTCGTCTGCATGGGCTGCGGCATGACCGCGCCGATGCAACAGGCGTTAGACAGGGTGCGCGCCGGCGAGGACGATCCGCCGTGCCGCGACTGTGGCGGCATCCTCAAGAGCGCCACCATTTCCTTCGGGCAGGCGCTGGTGCCCGAGGTGATCGAGAGCGCGATGCGCGCCGCGCAAGCGGCCGACCTGTTTTTCGCCGTCGGCAGCAGCCTGCAGGTCTATCCGATCGCGGGGGCGGTGGACCTGGCGCGCGCCGCAGGGGCGAAAATCATCATCGTGAACGCCGAGCCGACGCCGTTCGACGAGATCGCCGCCGCGGTGTTCCGCGAGCCGATCAGCGGCATCCTGCCCCGCCTGCTTCAGCCGTAGCGCGTTTCTATCTGAGCAGCGCGTTGAGCGGCCGGTTCAGCCAGCCGCTCGCCGTGCAGAAATGGCTGTTGTAGGGCGGCGTGTGGTGCAGACGGTGCTCGCGGGCGCCCAGGATGAGGCCCAGCCGTTGCAGGGCCCTGGCGAAGGGCGGCGGATTTTCCAAATGCGCCCACTTGTGGCACTGGTTGGTCAGCAATATTCCGAGACAGAAGAAAACCAGAACCGAATGAATGTAGGAATTGAAAGAAAATAAATTCAAGATGACCAGAATTGGCAGGCAGCCCAGGCAGCTCGCGCCGTTCACCTCGATGAAATCGTGCTGCGTCATCGCCAGAGGGTCGGCGTGGTGCTCGCGGAACGGGCGGATGAAGGCCGGACCGAGCAGCGGCGTGCGCACGCTGCCGAAGGTATCCAGCGCCCAGTGCACCAGGCCGCTGAACAGATCGGCGAGGAGCCAGCCCGCCAGGACGGCAAACGGGATGAACCAGGCGGGAACCGCCAGGAGAAAAGCGTTGAAGAGAACCAGAACGGCAAACAGTGCAACGGACGAAATTTCAATGAATCGCATTTTTCAACGCCGCGATTTCCTGCGCCACGGAGTAGTCGTCGGGGTAGGGCCGCTTCGCCTCTCCGTACCAGTAGCGCGCGTTGGGGATGTCGCCTTCCATGACGTGGACGATGCCGTGGGCCCAGCAGAACAGCGGTGATTCCTCGTCCCGCTGGACAATTTCGTGCGCGGCCTGCCAGTCGCCCTTTTCCAGGTGGGCTACAGCAGATCGAAGTATTCCCGGTGCTCCCATTCGCTCACCTCGCGGTCGTCCGCGGCGTCCTTGTTGCCGAGATTGAAGCGCTCCACCTCGGCCTGCTTGATGCGGCAATAATAGTCGACGAAGGCGGAACCCATTCCTTCGCGCAGGACTTTGCTTGTTTTCAAATGTTCAATCGCTTCATTAAGCGATCGCGGCAGGAGCTGTGCCTTGGATTCATACGGGGTTTTTTCGGGTTCACCCAAAGAAAGCTTCCGATGCATCCCATCCATCCCAGCGTGAATCTGAGAAGCGAAGTACAGGTACGGGTTCGCCCCGGGCTCGCCGATGCGATTTTCGATACGCG
>CAZPNH010000444.1:0-2975 GCA_964587635.1 uncultured Bordetella sp. | reverse complement strand
GCAGCTGTTCCTGCTCGCGCTGTTCGCCGCCTATTTCCTCTGGTGCTGGCTGCGCGGCGGCCAGACGCTGGCGATGAAGACCTGGCGCATCCGGGTGGTCGCGAAGAACGGCCACGCGCGGCTTGCGCCGAAAGCAGCGCTGTTGCGCTTCCTCTACGCGCTGCTGCTGGTGCCGACGACGATCGGCATCTTCTGGGCGATGGTGGATCGCGACCGGCAGTTTCTGCACGACCGGCTCGCCGGCAGCCTGCTGGTCCCCGTCTAGCCCCGCAGGCGGACCCACACCGGGCGCAGGCGCTCGATCCACAGCATCATGAGGATCGCGGTGGCGAGAAACAGCAGGCTGGGCACCGCCGCGGCCGCCACAGGCGGCCACTCCTTCAGCAGGCCGATGTGCGAGAACAGGCTGTTGAGCATGTGGAAGAAAATTCCCAGCATGATGCCGAGGAACACCTTGATGCCGACCATGCCCGAACGCGCGTGCATGTAGGCGAAGGGCAGCGCCAGCGCCATCATCACCAGCGTCGCCAGCGGATAGAAGAGCTTCTTCCAAAGCGCGATTTCGTAGCGCTCGGTCTTCTGGCGGTTGTCGCTCAGGTGCTGCAGGTACTTGTAGAGCTTCCACGACGACATGCGCTCCGGCGCGACGATGAGCACGTTGAGCAGGTCCGGGTTCACCGCCGAGCGCCACTCGGCTTCGGCGAAGTGCGCGGGCTTGGGGCCGGCCGATCCGAACTGGGTTTGCGCCACGTCCACCAGCCGCCACCTGCCGGCGCCCTGGTATTCGCCGCGCTCGGCCGCGGTCACCATGCGCAGGTGGTAGGCGGCGTCGAACTCGAATATGCGCACGCCGGCCAGCACGTTCGACTCGCGCGCCTCGCGCACGTTGATGAACGAGCGCTCGTCCTTGAACCACAGCCCGGAAGAAAGATCGCCGCCGATGAGCGACTGCATCGCCTGCATGCGCACCCTCTGCGCCGCCTCCTCGCTGAACGGCGCGATCCACTCGCCGATGGCGAAGGTCGCCACCACGAAGGCGAGGCCGATCTTGGCCAGCGCCGCGCCGGCGCGCGACGGCGACAATCCGCCGGCGCGCATCACCGTGTACTCGGAATTGCTCGACAGGTGGGCGAGCACGTAGAGCGTGCCGATCAGCACCGCCACCGGGAACAGCTCGTAGGCGTGCGCCGGGATCCACAGCGCCACCACGGTGAAAATCTGGCGCAGCTGGTAGTCGCCGTTGCCCAGGTCGCGCAGCTCGGCGATCAGGTCGAAGAAGGCGAAGAGCGCGAGGAAGCCGAGCAGCACGAAACCGACCGCGCTGTAGATCTGGCGCGCGAGGTAGCGCTCGAGGGTCGGGATTTTCGTCATTTGCGCCAGGGCAGCCTGAACAGCGACATGCGCTGGGCGAACAGCACCAGCAGCACCAGCAGCATCACCGCGTGCACCAGCCACCAGCCGGTGGAGAAGGCGAGCTTGCCCTGCGCGACCCGTGCCTGGCTCACCGACAGCAGGTTCGAGTACACCATGTAAGTCAGCAGCGCGAACAGCAGGTTCACCGAGCGGCCGGCGCGCGGGTTGACGAAGCTCATCGGGATCGCGAGCAGCGCCAGGATCAGCGCAGACACCGGCATGCCGATGCGCCACAGCAGCTCGCCCAGGTTGGTGCGCGTCGGCGACTCGATGAGCCCGAGCGTCGAGGTGCTCTTCTGCGTCGCCACCGGCTCGTCGCCCTCCTTGGTCTGGATGCGCGTCGCGTAGCGATCGAAGGTCATGAACCGGAAGTCCGCGGTGCCCGGCGTGCCCTCGTAGCGCTGCCCCGTCAGCATCACCAGGAAACGGTCGCCGTTGGGCGCGTACTCGGTCAGGCCGCGCTCGCTCATCATCACGCCGGTGCGCTTCAGCTGGGTCGAATTGACGAACACGTTGCGCACCGAGTTCTTGTCGCCGGCGATGGATTCGACGAAGAACACGCGCTCCTTGCTGCGCGATTCGCCGAAGGTGCCGGGCTCGACGCGCGAGATGTCGTCGCGGGTGTCGATGCGGCTGCGGTACTGCTCGCCCTTCTCGGCCGCCCAGGGCGAGATGAAAAAAGACAGCACCATGATGACCAGCACCAGCGGCGCGGCGAACATCAGCACCGGCCGGATCCACGCCGCCAGCGACAGCCCGGAATTGAACCAGATCACCATCTCCGAATCGCGCCAGCTGCGGTTGAGCGCGAGCAGCACCGTGATGAACAGCGTGAGGGACAGCAGCACCGGCAGCAGGTTGAGCGCCGAGAAACCGAGGAAGGCGACCACCGCGTCCGAGGGAATCTTGCCGCCCGCCGCCTGCCCGAGGAGCCGGATCAGGCGCGTCGTCAGCGCGATGAGGAACAGCGAAAGGAAAACCGCGACGGCCAGATTGGCGAATTCCCGCAGCAGCGTGCGGAGGAAGATCATGCGATACTTGGAGTGAAAATCATAGGAGAAATTCAGTGGAATTTAGCATACGCGCGCTCGCGCCCGAGAAGGCGAAAACCGGCTGCCTGGTGCTGGCCGTGCCCGGCGGATCGAATGCGGGCGGCGCGCTCGCGCTGGCGGACCGCGCGGCGGGCGGCGCGCTGCGCCGCGTGCTCGCCCAGGGCGATCTCGCCGGCAAAGCCGGCTCGACCCTGCTGCTGCAGAAGGTTGCCGGCCTTGCCGCCGACCGCGTGCTGCTGGTCAGCCTCGGCGAGCGCGCGGAATTCGGCGTTACCGCGTTCCGCGCGGCGATCAGCGGCGCCGCGGCCGCGCTCAAGGGCATCGGCGCCAGGGATGCGGTGATTTACGCAACGGACCTGCCGGTGCGCGGGCGCGGGCTGCCGTGGGCGGTGCGCAATGTCGCGCTCGGCCTGCGCGACGCGTTCTACCGCTTCGACCAGCTGAAAACGGTGAAAAAACCCGCCGCTCCCGCGCTTGCGGCGGTGACGCTCGCGGTCGCCGGCGCGCCGG
>CAZPNH010000443.1:0-2983 GCA_964587635.1 uncultured Bordetella sp. | reverse complement strand
TGTTCGGCCTGTTCCAGGGCGGCATCGTGCCGTCCTACGCCATCATCGTGCGCGAGTACTTCCCGCCGCGCGAGGCGGGATTCCGCGTCGGCGCGGTGCTCATGTGCACGCTGTTCGGCATGGCGCTGGGCGGCTGGATGACCGGCGCCATCTTCGACCTGACGGGCTCCTACCGCACCGCGTTCCTGAACGGCATCGGCTGGAACCTGCTCAACCTGGCGATCGCCTTCTTCCTGCTACGCAAGAGCCTTCCCAACGATGGCGCGCAGGCGCGCGGGAAGCTGCAGACCTAGCGCTTCGCGCTGACCCAGCGGCGACATCTTCGGCCAGGTCTTGCGCAGGATGTCGACGACCTTGTCGTCCGGGTGCTTGGCGGCGAACGGCGCGAACTCGTACTCGAGAAAAACCAGGCAGCTCACGTCCTCCAGCGCCTGCGCCTCCGCGTCGTGCTTGATGCGCTCCTTCTTGACCAGCGACTGCACGCGCTTCGCGGCCGCGGCGTCGTAGCCCGCCTGCGCGAGCAGCTCGCCGGCGAGCGCCGCGTGCGCGAGCGATTCTTCCTTTCGCCAACGGAGGTAGCCGACCTTGCCCTCGGGGAAACCCGCGCGCGGAATCGCCCAGCGGCGCAGGTGCTGGCAGCGCGTCGCAAGGCGCAACGATTCGGAGGCCTGCGGCGCGAGCTTCGCGAGCCGCGCGCTCATGCGCTGCGCATAGACAAGCTCCCTGGGCATCCCTGAAACGTCCTTCTCCGGATCTTCCGCATGCACGGCATCGATGGCCGCCATCGCCCGCTCGAAGGGGC
The DNA here is from genome assembly GCA_964587635.1 of uncultured Bordetella sp. GTDB lineage: Bacteria > Pseudomonadota > Gammaproteobacteria > Burkholderiales > SG8-39 > RBG-16-66-20. The sequence goes on along the minus strand of CAZPNH010000443.1, from coordinate 2,181 downwards.
TCACCAGGACTCCATCCAGGGGCGCAGGTCGAGCTCGTGCGTCCAGGCGCTGCGCGGCTGCAGGTGCAGCCGCCAGTAGTTCTCGGCGATCGCCTCGGGATCGAGGATCCCGGCCTTCTCCTTGAGCGCATAGCGCTCGGGGAAATTTTCGCGGATGAACGGCGTGTCGATGCCGCCGTCGATCACCACGTGCGCGACGTGGATACCTTCGGGCCCGAGTTCGCGGGCCATGCTCTGCGCGAGCGCGCGCAGCGCGTGCTTGGCGCCCGCGAAGGCCGCGAAGCCCTTGCCGCCGCGCAGGCTGGCGGTGGCGCCCGTGAACAGGATGGTGCCGCGGCCGCGCGGCACCATCACCTTCGCCGCCTCGCGCCCGGCGAGGAAACCCGCGAGCGCCGCCATTTCCCAGACCTTGCTGTAGACGCGCACCGTGGTCTCGCGGATCGGGAAGCGCACGTTGCCGCCGACGTTGAACACGCAGACCTCGATCGGGCCGACGTCGCGCTCGATGGTCTGCACGAGTTCCACGACCGCTTCTTCCTTGCGCGCGTCGCTGCCGAAGGCGCGCGCCTTGCCGCCCGCCTTCCCGATCTGCTCGACCAGCGGCTGCAGCTTGTCGGCGTTGCGCCGCGTCACGCAGGCGGTGTAGCCCTCGCGCGCGAACCGCCGCGCGATGGCGCCGCCGGTCGCCTCCCCCGCGCCGATGACCAGCGCCACCTTGTTCGATTCAGGCATATATCGCGCAGTTTAAACTGACGGCATGCCCGGTTCGCGGTTGCAGGCCCTCCTGATGCTCGCGTTCGCCAACCTGCTCTGGTCGGGCAACTGGGTGGCCGGCCGCGCGCTGCGCGGGGTACTCGACCCCCTCAGCCTCAACTTCTGGCGCTGGCTGATCGCCGCCGCCGTGCTCGCGCCCTTCGCGCTGCGGGGCCTGCGCGGCAAGGGCGCGCTGATCCGGCGCCATGCGGGCATCCTGCTGCTGCTCGCATTCAGCGGCGTGGCCGCGTTCCACAGCCTGGTGTACCTGGGGCTGCGCAGCACCACGGCAGTCAACGCGGTGCTGCTCAACTCCTCGATTCCGCTGTTCATCATGCTGTGCTCCTGGATCATCGACCGCGAGCGCGCGGCGCCGCGGCAGATCGCCGGCATGCTGGTCTCGCTGGCCGGCATCCTGCTGATCCTGTCGCGCGGCGAGCCGGCCAGCCTGCTGCAGCTCGAACTGCACGCCGGGGATGTCTGGATCCTCGCCGCGATGCCCATCTTCGGCATCTATTCGGTCCTGCTCAAGCGGCGCCCTGCCGGGCTCGGCGGCCTGGAGTTCCTGTTCGTGATTTCGGCCGCGGGCGTGCTGATAATGGCGCCCGCGGCCGCGGCGCTCGCGCTGCAGGCGCCGCCGCGCTGGCCCGGCGGCACCGCGGCGATGGGCGTCGTTTACATGGGGCTGGGCGCATCCGTGCTCGCCTACATCTGCTGGAACCGCGGCGTGGCCGCCGTCGGCGCGACCGTCGCGGGCTTCACCGTGCACCTGCTGCCCGCGTTCGGCGCCCTGCTGGCGGTTCTGTTCCTCGGCGAAGCCTTCGCCGGCTATCACGCCGCCGGCATCGCCATCATCCTCGCCGGCGTGCTGATCGCGACGCGGCGCATCAAATGACGCGCGGGAGCGCCGCAGGACGTAAAATGCCGCCATGAACCGCCCACGCCTGTCCCTGCTCGCGCTGCTCTTCGCGACGCTATTCGCTCCGTCCGCCCATGCCCAGGACGCGCAGAAGCCCGCCGCTGCGCCCGTCGCTGCGCCCGCCACCCCGCCCGCGGCTGCCGAGCCGCAGAAGCCCAAGCCTGCGCCCGGCCAGCCCGCCGATCCGCAGATCATCGAGAAAATCTTCAACTGCCTCGCCCCGGGCCTGCCGAAAGACTGGAAGAAGGCCTGGATCGTCATGCACGAAATCGGCCACGACGAAGCCGGAACCACCCGCAATTTCGAGGCGCATTTCTTTTTCGCCACGAATCCCAACGATATGCAGGGGAAAAAGCTGACACCCTGCGGCGCCGACCCGGTGCTCGAGGGCGTCGGCGCGCTGAACGACTACCTGCCGGAAAACCAGCGGCGCTGGACCGGCGCGACCTTCAGCTTCACCAGCGAAGGCAGGTTCAACGCGAACTACGATTACACGCCGTACAAACCCG
>CAZPNH010000442.1:0-2983 GCA_964587635.1 uncultured Bordetella sp. | reverse complement strand
GCCAACGAACGGCCTCAAGGTGCAGTCGGGCGGCTTCCGGGTCTTTGAACTGAGGGGCGTTGAGGGCTGACATGGGCTATCTCCTATGCCCTCATCGTACCTAGCTAAAATGGGTTTGTCAAGTATATATAGTGGATGAATATACAACGCCTAACCGTTGTCCGGGTTGACTGCGCGGGTTGGCCCCCGCATGCCGGCCGCCACCGCCAGCCAGGCCAGCACCAGCCCCGTGCAAGCGCCGAACACCGCGCGCGCGCCGAAAGTGCCGGCGAGCCAGCCGCCGGCCAGCCCGCCGCAGAACAGCCCCAGCGTCTGGGTAGTGTTATACACGCCGATGGCGGTCCCGCGCGCCTGCGGCCGCGCGATGCGCGACACGAGCGAGGGCAGCATCGCCTCGAGCACGTTGAATGCAACGAAGAAAGCCAGCATCAGCGCGCCCAGCCCGACCAGGCCCGGCAGCGCGGCCGCCAGCACCGCCTGGACGGCCAGCAGCAGCAGTACCGCGCCGATCAGCACCGGCTTCTGGCGGTTGCGGCGGTCGGCGTGCAGGATCGGCGGCAGCATGAGGGCGAAAGACAGCAGCACCACCGGAAGGTAGAGCATCCAGTGGTCCGCGAGCGCCAGCCCGGCCTCGACGATCATGCGCGGCATCACCACGAACATCGCCATCTGCACGAGGTGCAGCACGAAAATGCCAAAATTGAGCCGCAGCAGGTCCGGCTGCAGGGCCACCGCCAGCCCGCCGCTGCCCGGCGCCGCCGGCACCGGCGGCGGCGCCGCGGGGACGATCGCGGCGACCACCCAGATGGCCGCCAGCGACAGCACCGCCACGATGGAAAACAGCCCGCCCATGCCGATCGAGCGGTAGAGCGCCGGCGCGGCGACCAGCGACAGCGCGAAACTGAAGCCGATGGTCGAGCCGATCATCGCCATCACCTTGGTGCGGTGCGCCTCGCTGGTCAGGTCGGCGGCGAGCGCCATCACCACCGAAGAAATGGCGCCAGCGCCCTGCAGCGAGCGGCCCGCGATCGCCGTCCAGATGTCGTGCGCGGAGGCCGCGAGCAGGCTGCCGGCGGCGAAAATCACCAGCCCCACATACAGGACGGGCTTGCGGCCCCAGCGGTCCGAGGCCGCGCCGAAGGGGATCTGCAGGATCGCCTGGGTCAGGCCGTAGGCGCCGAGCGCGATGCCCACCAGCGTCAGGTTGCCGCCGCCGGCGTAGTTCGGCGCGTGCACCGCGAACACCGGCAGGATGAAAAACAGGCCCAGCATGCGCAGCCCGAAGATCGCGGACAGGCTTGCGCCCGCGCGTAGTTCGGCTCGCGTCATCCGCTCGGCGGTGCGCGTCATCCGGTCGGACTGCATGATGAGTGGAGTAAGGCAGGATGAAAGGGATATAGTGGCGAGTTTACCTGCCCCGCCACCGCCCTTGGAAAAAACCCAGAAAATACGCATCCGCGGCGCGCGCACGCACAACCTCAAGAACATCAGCCTCGAGCTGCCGCGCGAAAAACTGGTGGTGATCACCGGCCTCTCCGGTTCCGGCAAGTCCTCGCTCGCCTTCGACACCCTGTACGCCGAGGGCCAGCGGCGCTACGTCGAGTCGCTGTCGGCCTACGCGCGCCAGTTCCTGGAACTCATGGAGAAGCCCGACGTCGACCTGATCGAAGGCCTGTCGCCGGCCATCGCCATCGAGCAGAAAGCGGCCAGCCACAACCCGCGCTCGACGGTGGGCACCGTCACCGAGATCCACGACTACCTGCGGCTGCTCTACGCGCGCGCAGGCACGCCCTACTGCCCCGACCACGATATCGCGCTGCAGGCGCAGACCGTCGCGCAGATGGTGGACCAGGTGCTCGCGTTGCCCGAGGACGCCAAGCTCATGATCCTCGCGCCGGTGGTCGCCGGCCGCAAGGGCGAGCAGGCGGAGCTGTTCGACGAGCTGCGCGCGCAGGGCTTCACGCGCGTGCGCGTGGACGGCAAGGTGCATGAACTGGACAACGCGCCGCGCCTGGCGAAGAACAGCAAGCACACGGTGGAAGTGGTGATCGACCGGCTGCGCGCGAAGGCGGAATTCAAGCAGCGCCTGGCCGAATCCTTCGAGACCGCGCTGCGCCATGCGGACGGCAAGGCGATCGTCGCCGACCTGGACAACAGGAAGGAAATTCTGTTCTCGTCGAAATTTTCCTGCCCCAAATGCGACTACGCGCTCGCCGAGCTCGAGCCGCGCCTGTTCTCGTTCAACAACCCCATGGGCGCCTGCCCGCGCTGCGACGGCCTGGGCGCGGTGGAGTTCTTCGACCCGCGCCGCGTGGTGGCGCACCCGAACCTGAGCCTCGCCAGCGGCGCCATCAAGGGCTGGGACCGGCGCAACCATTTCTATTTCTCCATGCTGAATTCGCTCGCGCAGCATTTCGGCTTCGACGTGGAAGCGCCCTGGGAAATGCTCGACGACGCCGTGCAGCGGCTGATCCTGCAGGGGTCGGGCAAGGAAAAGATCGCCTTCCACTACCTCACCGAGCGCGGCCGCAGCCAGCTGCGCGAGCACGCCTTCGAAGGCGTGCTGCCCAACCTCGAGCGGCGCTTCCGCGAGACCGATTCGGTGGTGGTGCGCGAGGAGCTCGCCAAGTTCCGCAACACGCAGACCTGCACGGAATGCCACGGCACGCGCCTGCGGCGCGAGGCGCGCCACGTCAAGGTGGCCGAAAAGACGATTTATGAAATTTCCGCGTTGCCTTTGCGCTTTTGCAGGGATTTTTTCCTGTCTTTGAAGCTGGAAGGATCAAAACAACAGATTGCCGACCGCATCGTGCGCGAGATCGCCAACCGCCTGGAGTTCCTCGTCAACGTGGGCCTGGACTACCTCGCGCTCGACCGCGCCGCCGGTTCGCTCTCGGGCGGCGAATCGCAGCGCATCCGGCTCGCTTCCCAGATCGGCTCGGGCCTCACCGGCGTCATGTACGTGCTGGACGAGCCCTCCATC
>CAZPNH010000441.1:0-2995 GCA_964587635.1 uncultured Bordetella sp. | reverse complement strand
GCTCGCGCGCGAGGTGTACACCACTTCGCCCGGCTGGCCGATCAGCTCTTCGGGCTTCCAGCCGAACATCTCGGCGAACTTCGGGTTGCAGAGCGTGAACTTGCGGTCGCGCGTGAAGGCGATGCCGATGGAGGCGTTGGCGAGGATCGCCTTGTATTCGAGCTGCGAATCGCGCGGCCGGCCGGCGTAGCTGGCGGGCGGCGACTCGGCGCCGGGGGGCGGCGCGCCTTCCTCCAGGGAGCTACGGTCGTTCATCGGCGCGACAGGGAGTCGAACAGGGCGGCGTATTTCTGCAGATGCGCGGCGCAGGTCTCGCGCTGCGCCGGCGTGAGCGAGCGGTCCATGTCGAGCAGCAGGTCGATGTATTCCGCCTCGGTCTCGCGCGCGGCGCTGGCGTAGGCGGGCTCGCGGCCCCGGTCCCAGGCCTGCGCCCACTGCACGAGGTGCTGCTTCGCCTCGCGCGCGCGCAGCAGCGCCAGCAGCTCGCCCTGGCGGCGCTTGCGATCGCGGTCGCGCAGCTCGGCGGAGAACGGCGCGCGTGCGCTGTAGCGGCGCACGCCCTCGACCTGCGCCTCGTTGAGCGTGCCGAACCACTGCTCGAGCCGCTCGACATTCAGCTTCACGCGGCGCTTGTGGCGCTGTTCCACGGTGCCTTGCATCTGTTCTTTCGCGAACTTGCGGTTCTCTTCCGCCAGGCGCATTTCGAAGTGGGCGATCTGGCCCGGACTGAGGCGATCGAGCAGCCCCGCGCTTTCGGCGGCGGCCGCCCCCAGCGTCTCCCCCACCTGCTTCCTCACCGCATCGTACGCCCATTCGAGGTCCTCGCGCTTGATACCGCGCTGCACGCGCGCGGAGGCATCTTCCGCGAGCCGCGCATACTGGGGAAGGGCTTTTGCCCGGTGCCAGGCGAGCAGCGCGGCGAGGTGGTGGTCGAATTCGGCCGTCTGGTCGCCCAGGAAGTCGAAATAGCTGTTCGCCTGCCAGCGCAGGTAGGTGCCCGCGTTGTCGTAGGCGAGGCGGGTGACGCTGCAGGCCTGCAGCAGGACCAGGCACAGGAAACCGGCCGCAATCTTCCGTTTTACCAAAAGCTCTCCACGGTGATCTGTCCCGGGCTGCGGCGCCGGTGCTTTTTCAGGCCGCGCGCCGCGAGCGCGGCCGCCATGTCCTTCAGCATGTCCGGGTTGCCGCAGAGCATGAACTGCGAGCGCTCCGGGGCGATGGTTGCGGCCGCGGCCTCCAGGCGGCCGTCGGCCAGCGCCGCGGGAATGCGGCCCGCCAGCACGCCGGGCAGCGGTTCGCGGCTCGTAAAACGAACGTATGAAAGCCTTCCGGGATAAGCCAGCGTCAACGCATGAATTAGACCCGCGTAGACCAATTCGTTCGCGCGGCGGACCCCGTGTACGAGGATGACCTTCCGGTAGCGCTGCCAGGGCGCCGCGGTGCGCAGGATCGAGAGGAAGGGCGCGATGCCCGTGCCGGTGGCGACCAGCCAGAGGTCTTCCGCCGTGGGAACTTCGGACAGGATCAGCCAGCCGGCGGGATTGTCGGCGACCTGCAGCACGTCGCCCGCCTTGAGGCGCGCGAGCGCCGGCGATAACGGCCCCTCCGGCACCACCACGCCGTAGAACTCCAGCACCGGATCGTGCGGCGCGTTGACGAAGGAGAACGGCCGCGCGATGCGCTCTCCCCCGATGTCGAGCCCGATGCGCACGAACTGCCCCGCCTCGAACTGCAAGCGCGGCGCGCCTGTTCCGAGCTGCACGCGCAACGAGAACAGCGTGTCGGTCCACGCGCGGTTTTCGATCACCCGCCCGGCGAGCCAGCCGCTCATTGGACGGGATACGGTTCGATGTAGAGGTCCTGCACATCGCCGCCCAGCACGGTGATCGAGCCGCGGCGCCGGTTGTTGCCGTTGTCGGAGAACTCGAACACGAACACGCGCCGGATCCTCAGCTCGCCCGCCTCGTTGCGCGCGAGGCGCAGCCCCGCGCCGGCCACCGTTTCATCGAGCAGCTGCAGCCCGTTGCGCTCGCAGGCGGCGCGCCCGGCCGCGAGCGCCCGCTCTCGCGCGCGCAGGCTGTCGATCCAGAACGCGAGGCCAGCGAGGATGAGAACGAGGGCAACCGTCTCCCACATCTATTGCGCGCAGGGGCTTGGATACAAAGTGTTGACCGCTTCGATGTCGTCCTGCAGCTCTTTCGACAATTTCATTTCGAAAAAACCTGAAAGCTCGTTCAGCTGCTCAATCGAAGTCGCGCCGATGATGGTCGAAGCGGTGAAGAAGCGGCCCGCGACGAAGGCGAGCGCGATGCCGGCGAGCGGCAGGCGGTGCTTCTCCGCGATGCGCTGGTACTCCGCGGCCGCCGCCAGCACGCGCGGGCGCTTGTAGCGTTCGCCGAAATCCGCGAATTTCTGCAGGCGCGCTTCGCCCGGCCAGGGTTTCGTTTTCATTTTCCCGGACAGCAGGCCCATGGCGAGCGGGGAATAGGCGAGCAGCAGCACCTTGCAGCGCCGGCTGGCCTCTGCGGGATCGCCGTCGAACATCCGGTTCACCAGGCTGTAACCGTTCTGCACCGAAGCGGGCGGCGGCAGGTTGTTCTCCTTCGCCAGGCGCGTGAACTCGGCGATGCCCCAGGCGGTCTCGTTCGAGAGGCCGTAGGCGCGGATCGTCCCCGCCTTGATCGCCGCCGCCATGCCCTCGATCTGCTCGAGAATCGGCGTTTCCTCGCGCTCCTTCGAGGGGTCGTACTGCCACGCGCCGAAGGCCGGCACATAACGCTCTGGCCAGTGGATCTGGTACAGGTCGATGTAGTCCGTCTGCAGCCGCTTCAGGCTGTCGCTGATTGCCCAGGGAATGGTCTTCTTCGTGACGCGGTTCTCGCCGTTGCGGATCCACTCGCGCCGGCCGGGACCGGCGATCTTGGAAGCGACGACGATGCCTGCGCGCTTCGCCTTGTTTTTGCCGAGCCAGCTGCCGAGGACTTTCTCCGTCGCG
>CAZPNH010000440.1:0-2996 GCA_964587635.1 uncultured Bordetella sp. | reverse complement strand
GACGTGGATGGCGCCGGCGAAGAGGGCACCCCCTTCATACCCGCGCACGGCATGCGCCGCATCTCTTTCACGCCGGGGCCGGCAGGTTTTCGTTTCTACCATACGCATCTGCGCGCCGGCGCCGACCTGTCCGCGGGTCAATACAGCGGCCAGGTCGGACCGGTTTACATCGAACCCAGGCATGAGCCCGGCGCCTACGACCGCGAGGTGTTTCTCACCCTGAAGGAGTTCGAGCCCTTCTTCATGCGCGGCGGCGACATGGCGATGGATTTCCTCTCCCCTGCGGCGACGGTGCCGGCGCTCAAGGATGCGGCAAAAAAAGCCGCGCGCTCCGCGAGCGCGATGCCGAAGGGCTACGAAGTGGGCTATCGCCTGTTTACCATCAACGGCCGGATGCTGGGGCACGGCGAACCGGTGCGCGTCAGACGCGGCGAGCGCGTGCTGTTCCATGTGCTGAACGCCAGCGCGACCGAGATCCGCAGCCTGGCGCTGCCCGGCCATGCGTTCCGGGTAGTGGCGCTCGACGGCAACCCTGTTCCGCTGCCCGCCCCGGTACCGGTGCTCTGGCTCGGCCCCGCGGAGCGCGTGTCGGCGGTCGTCGAGATGAACCATCCGGGCGTCTGGGTGCTGGGCGACCTGGCGGACGACGATCGCCGCCGCGGCATGGGCATCGTCGTCGAATATGCCGGCCACACGGGCAAACCGCGCTGGGTCAGGCCGGCGCCGTCGCACTGGGACTACACCCGCTTCGGACGGGCCGGCGCCGCCGCCCGGGCACCCGACGAAACGATCGACATGATCTTCGAGAAAAAGCAGGCCGCGGCGGACGGGTTCAATCAGTGGACGATCAACGGCACCCCGTTCGACATGGAAAGCATGAAGCCTCTGTTCCACCTTCGTCTCGGCAGGCGTTACCGCCTGCGCATGCGCAACGCCAGCGACGACATCCATCCGATGCACCTGCACCGGCACAGCTTCGAATTGACGAGCGTCGCCGGCAAATCCACGGCCGGCGTTATCAAGGATGTCGCCATGCTGGGCGGATACCAGGAGATGGAAGTGGATTTCACCGCCGACCAGCCCGGCTTGACGCTATTTCACTGCCACATGCAGATTCACATGGACTACGGCTTCATGGCGCTGTTCGATTGCGCGTGAAGGCGGCGCGGCCGCCCGTCACTTCGGGTGCAGCACCAGCTTCTGCACGCGCCAGTTCAGCAGCTCGGCGACGTACAGCAGGTTTTCCGACGGGCAGGCGATTTCGTGGATCCAGCCGAACTGCTTGAGCTGCTTGCCGGATTCGCCGAGCACGCCCAGCACCTTGCCGTCCAGGCTCAGCTTGTACACGCGGCCCGGAAAAGCGTCCGACGCGAACAGCACCTGGTTCGGTCCCGGCGTGATGCACACCGCCCAGGGCGCACCCGGCGCCATCGTCATCGGCGCGCCCGAAGCTTCCAGCTTCGCCATGTCGGGCCTGGCGCCGATCGCCGGCTGCGCCGAACTGTCGTAGGGCACGTCGATGCGGATTTCGCGCAGCAGCTTGCCCTCGCCGTCGAACACCTGGATGCGCCGGTTGCCGCGGTCGGCGACGTAGATGTTGCCCTGCGCGTCCGCCGCGATGCTGTGCGGCGTGTTGAGCTCGCCCGGCATCGAGCCGGGTTCGCCGAAGGACTTGAGCCAGTTGCCGTTCCTGTCCACCTTGGCGACGCGCGAGTTGATGTAGCCGTCGCTGATGTAGCTGTTGCCCGCCGGGTCCCAGGCCACGTCGGTCACCTGGCGGAAGCGCCCGTCCTCGGGCGGGCGCGGCGGCTTGACGCGCTCGATCGGGCCGGTCTCATGGTCGGAAGCCTCCTGCTTGCGCCCGAACACCATCAGCACCCGCCCCTGCGGGTTGAACTTGATGACCATGTCCGAGCCCTTGTCGGTGACCCAGATGTTCTGCTGCGGATCGATGCGCACCGTGTGCGCGTAGGACCAGGCGTACAGGTTCTTGCCGATTTCGCGCAGGAACTTGCCCTTGGCGTCGAATTCCAGCAGCTGCGTCGCCGCCGCCGAATACGCCGGCCCCGTGGTGTTGCCGCGCGAGAGCACGAACACGTGCCCCTTGGCGTTCACCGCCACGCCGCTCGCCTCGCCGAAGTACATGCCGTCCGGCAGCTTGAGCGGATCGGGCACCGAATCGAAGGGAATGACGGGCGCCTGCGCGAACGCCAGGGGCGAGACGAGCGCCAGCAGCGCGAGGACTTTGGTTCTCATGGGGTTATTCCACCTTGGCGCCGGACGAAATCACCACCTTCGCCCATTTCGCCGTCTCGGCGGCGATCACCTTGCCGAAATCCTCGGGCGTGCCCTTCATCGGCTTGCCGCCCAGTTCCGCCAGGCGCTCCAGCATTTTCGGATCGGACAGCGCGCGGTTCACCTCGGCGTTGACCTTCTCGATGATCTCCTTCGGCGTGCCCTTGGGCATGCCGATGCCGAACCACGCCGTCGCTTCGTAACCCTTGACGGTCTCGCCGACGGTCGGCACGCCGGGCAGCGAAGGCTCGTGCTCGGCGGACGTCACCGCCAGCGCGCGGATTTTTCCGCCCTTGATGAAGCCGGCCGACGACGGCAGGTTGTCGAATATCACCTGCACCTGGCCCGCCATCAGGTCCGTGAGCGCGGGGCCCGCGCCCTTGTACGGCACGTGCAGCATCTGGCAACCGGTCATGGACTTGAACAGCTCGCCCGACAGGTGCACCGAGGTGCCGCTGCCCGAGGAGGCCATGTTGATCTTGTTGGGATTCGCCTTGCAGTAGGCGAGGAACTCGGCCACCGTCCTGGCCGGGAAGGAATCGGTCACCACCATCACGTTCGGCGTGCGCACGATCCCCGCCACGGGCGCGATGTCGGTGAGGAAATTGAACGGCAGGTTCTTGTACAGCGTGGTGTTGATGCCGTTGGCAGGGTTTACTAACAGCAGGGTGTAGCCGTCCGGCGCCGACTTCGCCACGTAG
>CAZPNH010000439.1:0-3000 GCA_964587635.1 uncultured Bordetella sp. | reverse complement strand
AGTTCCTTGCCGATGTGGGCCTGGTCCACCAGGATGTCCTTCAGCACGGCCTTGGAGGCGTCCTGGTAGACCCCGGGGTCGGCCAGCTGCGCCTCGATAGCGGCCTTGCGCGCATTCAGCCGGGCGATCATTTCCTCCAGCCGCCTGACGCGCGCTTCCAGGCTTTTCCTGGATGAAGACGAGAGTTGGGGCGTTGCCTTTTTCTTCGCCGGCGCGGCCGCGGGGGCCTGCGCGGGTTCTGCAGGCTTGACCTGCTTGCTTTTCAGCAGCCAGTCGCGGTAGTCGTCCAGGTCGCCGTCGAAGTGCTGCAGGCTGCCGTCGGCGACGATGAGGAACTGGTCGGTGGTGGCGCGCAGCAGGTGCCGGTCGTGCGACACCAGCACCAGCGTGCCCTCGAACTGCGCCAGCGCTACCGTGAGCGCCTCGCGCGTTTCCAGGTCGAGGTGGTTGGTCGGCTCGTCCAGCAGCAGCAGGTTGGGCCGCGCCCAGACGATGAGCGCCAGGGCGAGGCGGGCTTTTTCGCCACCCGAGAAATGCGCGATCGAGCCGGTGGCCATGTCGCCGGGGAAATTGAAGCCGCCGAGAAAATTGCGCACCTCCTGCTCGCGGATCTGAGGCGCGATTTTCTGCAGGTGCCAGGTGGGCGACTGGTCGTCGCGCAGCATTTCCACTTGGTGCTGGGCGAAATAGCCGATGGCGAGGCCCTTGTTGAAAAGCGCGGTCCCCTTGGTCGGCTGGAGTTCGCCGGCGATGGTCTTGATGAGCGTGGACTTGCCCGCGCCGTTGATGCCGAGCAGGCCGTAGCGCTGCTCCGACTGCAGGGAGAAGTTGATGTTGCGCAGGATGGTCTTTTCCCCGTAGCCCGCATCCGCGTCCTCCAGCACCAGCAGCGGGTTCGGCGCCCGCAGCGGCTCGCGGAATTCGAAGGAGAACGGCGCCGTCACGTGGAGCGGTGCGAGGTCCTCCATCTTGGCCAGCATTTTCATGCGGCTCTGGGCCTGGCGCGCCTTGGTGGCCTTGGCCTTGAAGCGGTCGATGAAGGACTGCAGGTGGGCGCGTTCGCGTTCCTGCTTTGCCCGCTGGCCCGCCGCGAGGATGATCGACTGCGCGCGCTGCACCTCGAAATCCGAGTAATTGCCGCCGTAGCGCTTCAGTTTCTTCTGGTCGATGTGCAGGATGACGTTCACCACCCCATCGAGGAAATCGCGGTCGTGCGACACCACCAGCAGCGTTCCCTGGTAGCGCTTGAGCCAGTCCTCCACCCACAGGATGGCGTCCAGATCCAGGTGGTTGGTGGGTTCGTCCAGCAGCAGGAGGTCGGAAGGGCACATCAAAGCCTGTGCGAGGTTGAGCCGCATGCGCCAGCCGCCGGAGAAGCTGGAAACCGGCTGTTCCAGTTCCTCATGCTTGAAGCCCAGTCCCACCAGCAGCTGTTCGGCGCGCGGGCGCGCGGTGTAGGCGTCGGCGTCCGTCAGCTTGGCGTAGATCTCGCCGATCAGGTTGCCGTCGTTGTCCTTTTCGGCCTGGGCAAGCTTCTTTTCCAGCGACCTCAAGGTCGTGTCGCCATCGATCGCATATTCGACGGCGGGCCGGTCCAGCGCGGGCGTCTCCTGCGCGACGTGCGCGACGCGCCATTGCGGCGGGAATTCGGCGTCGCCCTTGTCGGTGTGCAGCTCGCCGCGCAGCACCGCGAACAGGCTGGACTTGCCCGAGCCGTTGGCGCCGATCAGCCCGATGCGGTCGCCGGGATTGAGCACGGCGTCCGCGCCTTCCAGCAGGACTTTAGTGCCCCGGACGAGGCTGATGTTGGAGAAGCGAATCATGCTCGGAAAATGCGGACGGAGGAAAAGGCCCGCGATTCTACCGGAGCGGCTGTCTCAGCGCGGCGGAAAGTCCTTGAATCGGCAATCCGGGTCGCGGCGGATCTGCTCCAGCAGCGCCACTTCCCATTGCAGGTAGTCCTGCATCGCCGCTTCGATCTGCGCCTGGTGGTCGTAGGGCTTGTAGTAGACGTCTTCGGGTGGCTCGAGCATGCGCGTCTCGCCGCGCTCCAGCGGCAGGCCGGCCGTGCGCCAGGCGCCGGTGCCGCCTTCCAGGGCCGGTACATCGCGCTTGAGCAGGGCGGACAGGTCGGCCGCGGCATAGCGCGCGAATACGCCGTCCGGCGAGGTGCACGCCACGGGGGGACCACCGAACGCGTCCAGATGGTTCGCCAGGCGGGACCGGATCGCGAACGCCGCGCCGGGAATGTGACCTGCGCGGTACTGGAGGCTGGTGCCGAAATCGAGGACCAGCATGCCGCCGTCCTGCAATTGCTTCGCGGATATCGTGGCGCAGGGCGGCGCGCTCACCGGGAATGCCGGTTCCCGTGAATCGAAGCGGGCGCCCGTGACGACGTAGACCTCGGGCCAGCCCATCTGCAGCAGCCAGGACGCGGTCATGGTCGCGCGCACGCCGTGGTCGTCCACGAGCGCGATGCGCGCGCCGTGTACGGCGGTGAAGGTGTCGGTGGCCTGCACCAGTTGGCCGCCCGGGGCCGGGATCGACCCGGGCAGGTGACCCGCGGCGTACTCCTCCAGCGAGCGGACATCGAAGACATAGAGGGTCCGGGGTTCGCTTTGCATTTCTTCGAGTTCCTTGACGGACAAGAACCGGATCGAAAAGCGTTCCGCCACCCTCGCCGCAGCAGTTTTCGCCTTCTCAAGGGATCCGTCATCGGGCGCCGCCGCCGCCCGCGTTTGTCCGCGCTCCAGCGCCAGCCCGGCCAGATGCCAGCCCATGGTGCCGTTCTTCAGCGCCACCACCTTGTTCGGGATGCCCGCGTTGATCAGCGACTGCGCGCCGATGATGGAGCGCGTGCGGCCCGCGCAGTTCACCACCACCAGGGTCTCCGGCCGCGGCGCGGCCCGGTGCACGCGGTATACGAGTTCCGCGCCCGGGCAGTCGAGCGCGCCCGGAATGTTCATCACCCGGTATTCAGCCATCGGCCGCGAGTCGAGG
>CAZPNH010000438.1:0-3005 GCA_964587635.1 uncultured Bordetella sp. | reverse complement strand
CGATGGTCTGGATCAGCGAGCGCTCGGAGCGCAGGAAGCCTTCCTTGTCGGCGTCGAGGATCGCCACCAGCGACACTTCCGGCAGGTCGAGGCCCTCGCGCAGCAGGTTGATGCCGACCAGCACGTCGAATTCGCCCAGGCGCAGGTCGCGGATGATCTCGACGCGCTCCACCGTCTCGATCTCGGAGTGCAGGTAGCGCACCTTGACCCCGTGCTCGTCCAGATAGTCGGTGAGTTCCTCCGCCATGCGCTTGGTGAGCGTGGTGACCAGCACGCGCTCGTTCTTCTGCACGCGCAGGCTGATTTCCGACAGCAGGTCGTCCACCTGCGTGGTCGCCGGGCGCACCTGCACCGGCGGATCGATCAGGCCGGTCGGCCGCACCACCTGCTCCACCACCTGGGCGGATTTCCTCGCCTCATAGTCCGCGGGCGTCGCCGACACGAAAATGGTCTGCCGCACCACCGCCTCGAACTCGTCGAACCTGAGCGGCCGGTTGTCCAGCGCCGAGGGCAGCCGGAAGCCGTACTCCACCAGGTTGAACTTGCGCGAGTGGTCGCCCTTGTACATGCCGCCCAGCTGGCCGATGGTGACGTGGCTCTCGTCGATGATCATCAGCGCGTCCGCCGGCAGGTAGTCGATCAGCGTCGGCGGCGGCTCGCCGGGCTTTCTTCCGGACAGGTGGCGCGAATAGTTCTCGATGCCTTTGCAGAAGCCGAGCTCCACCAGCATCTCCAGGTCGAAGCGCGTGCGCTGCTCGATGCGCTGCATCTCCACCAGCCGCACCGCCTTCTGGAAGAAATCGATGCGTTCGCGCAGCTCGACCTTGATCGCCTCGATGGCGCGCAGGGTCGTCGCGCGCGGCGTGACGTAGTGGCTGGACGGATAGACGGTGAAGCGCTGCATCGGATGCAGCACGCGCCCGGTGAGCGGATCGAACACTTCGAGCTTCTCGATCTCGTCGTCGTCCAGCGAAATGCGGATCGCGTTCTCGGCGTTCTCGGCCGGAAAGATGTCGATCACCTCACCGCGCACGCGGAAGGTGCCGCGGCGGAAATCCAGCTCGTTGCGGTCGTACTGCATCGCCACCAGCCGCGCGATGACGTCGCGCTGGGACATTTTCTCGCCCTGGCGCAGGTGCAGGATCATGCCGTGGTATTCGACAGGGTCGCCGATACCGTAGATCGCCGACACCGTCGCGACGATCACCACGTCGCGGCGCTCCATGAGCGACTTGGTCGCCGACAGGCGCATCTGTTCAATATGCTCGTTTATGGACGAGTCCTTCTCGATGAACAGGTCGCGCGACGGCACGTAGGCCTCGGGCTGGTAGTAGTCGTAGTACGAGACGAAGTACTCCACCGCGTTTTCCGGGAAGAACTCGCGGAACTCCGAATACAGCTGCGCCGCCAGCGTCTTGTTGGGCGCGAGCACCAGCGCCGGCCGGCCGAGCTGCGCGATCACGTTCGCCATGGTGAAGGTCTTGCCCGATCCCGTGACGCCCAGCAGCGTCTGGTAGGCGAGCCCGTCGGATATCCCTTCCGCCAGCTTGGCGATCGCTTCCGGCTGGTCGCCCGCCGGCGGATACGGCTGGTGCAGTTTGAACGGGCTGTTGGGGAAAGTGAGGTCCACGGGTAAAATCAACGCGTAAAAATCAACCTTCGAGTCTAGCAGATGAACGCGCCCCACCAGCCCTCCCCCCTCGCCTCGCTTGCCATGGCGCCGAAGGATCCGATCCTCGGCGTCACCGAGGCGTACGTCGCCGACCAGAACCCGAAAAAGGTCAACCTCGGCGTGGGCGTCTATACCGACGACAACGGCAAGGTGCCGCTGCTCGAATGCGTGCGCCGCGCGGAGGAAACCCGCTTCAGGAGCGGCGCGCCCAAGCCCTACCTGCCGATCGACGGCCTGGCGGCTTACGACCGGGCGGTGCAGGAACTGGTGTTCGGGCCGGAATCCAGGCCGCTGAAGAACAAGCAGATCGTCACGGTCCAGGCCATCGGCGGCACCGGCGGCCTCAAGGTCGGCGCCGATTTCCTGCGCCTCATCAGCCCTGACGCCACGGTGTGGATCAGCGACCCGAGCTGGGAGAACCACCGCGCCATCTTCGAAGGCGCGGGCTTCACGGTGCAGGCCTATCCCTACTACGACGACGCCAGCCACGGCCTCAGGTTCGCCGCCATGCTCGCGGCGCTGAAAGCCATGCCCGCGGGCTCGATCGTGGTGCTGCACAGCTGCTGCCACAACCCGACCGGCGCCGACCTCACGCAGCCGCAGTGGCAGCAGGTGCTCGAGGTCGTGATGGCGCGCGGCCTGGTGCCCTTCCTCGACCTCGCCTACCAGGGCTTCGCCGACGGCACCGATGCCGACGCCTACGCGCCGCGCCTGTTCGCCGAGGCGATGCAACCGGTGCTGCTGTCGAGCTCCTTCTCGAAGTCGTTCTCGCTCTACGGCGAGCGCGTCGGCGCGCTCAGCGTCGTGGCCGGCACGCCCGACGAAGCCACGCGCGTGCTGTCGAACCTGAAGCGCGTCGTGCGCGCCAACTACTCCAACCCGCCGACCAACGGCTGCGACATCGTCGCGCGCGTCCTCACGACGCCCGAACTGCGCACGCTGTGGGAGCAGGAGCTGGGCGGCATGCGCGACCGCATCAAGGCCATGCGCCAGGCGTTGGTGCAGGGAATCCACAAGCGCGTGCCCGGCGCCGACTTCTCCTTCATCCTGCAGCAGCGCGGGATGTTCTCGTATTCCGGCCTCAGCAAGGAGCAGGTCCTGCGCCTGCGCAGCGAGTATTCGATCTACACCATCGAAACCGGCCGCATTTGCGTGGCCGCGCTCACCACGAAGAACATCGACTACGCCGCCGATGCCATCGCCAAGGTGATCGCGAAATAGATTTCACCGGGGCATTTCCTATATAATTCAGCCCCTTCGCACGATTCCTCGATAGCTCAGTTGGTAGAGCGTCGGACTGTTAATCCGCAGGTCCCTGGTTCGAGTCCAGGTC
>CAZPNH010000437.1:0-3006 GCA_964587635.1 uncultured Bordetella sp. | reverse complement strand
CCAACGAGTGGATCCAGTGGCGGCGCTACACGCGCGCCTTCCGGCACCGCCTGGTGGTCTCGGTCGGCAACTACTGGCAGCAGGGCTTCGGCACCGGCACGGTGGCCGGCGCGCGCTACGAGCAGGAATGGGAAGCCGACGACCGCCTGACGGTGCGCTACGGCATCGGCCGCAGCGTGCATCCCTACGACGGCGTGAAGACGACGCGCGACTACGGCTACCTCTCGCTGGACTGGAGATTCTGACCATGCGCCGGTTCGCTCCCGCCGCGCTTGTCCTTGCCGGACTTCTCCTCGCCGCCAGCTGCATGACGGCGTCCGCCGCCGACGGCTTCACGGTGCTCTGCTACCACGAGGTGCGCGACGACGTGCGCGACTATCCCGATCCCTACGCGGTGGATTCGGCGGCCCTCGTCCGGCAGTTCGCCTGGCTGCGCGGCAACGGCTACACGCCGGTCAAGCTGGACGACATCCTCGCGTCGCGCCAGGGCGGCAGACCGCTGCCGGAAAAAGCCGTGCTGCTGAGCTTCGACGACGGCTACCTCTCCTTCTACACGCGCGTCTATCCGCTGCTGCGCGAGTTCGGCTTTCCCGCGGTGCTCGGCGTGGTCGGCAAATGGATCGACAGCCCGGCCGACGGACCGCTGTCGTACGGCGAAAAAGGCACCGTCTCCGACGCGAGCTTCCCGAGCTGGGGCCAGCTGCGCGAGATGGCCGCCTCGGGGCTGGTGGAAATCGCCTCGCACACCTACGACCTGCACCGCGGGGTGCCGGCCAATCCGCAGGGCAACCTGGAACCCGCCGCCACCACCCGCATCTACGACGCGGCGACCGGCGGCTATGAAAACGACTCGGACTGGCGCGCGCGGGTGCGCGCGGACCTCGCGCGCAATGCCGACGCCATCGAACGCGGCACCGGGCGCCGGCCGCGCGCCATCGTCTGGCCGTACGGCAGCTACAACGACGAACTGGTGCGCATGTCGGGCGAGCTGGGCATGCCGGTCGCCTTGACGCTGAACGACGGCAGGAATACGCCCGACGTGCCGCTCAGCGCGCTGCGGCGGGTGCTGATCGAGCACAACCCGGCGCTGGCCGACTTCTCCACCGAGGTGCGCGGCCCCCTGTTCCCCGAACCCGTCAGGGTGATACAGGTCAACCTGGACGACGTCTACGACGCGGATCCGGCGCAGCAGGAGCGCAATCTCTCGGCGCTGCTGGATCGCGTCGAAATCCTCCGGCCGACCCACGTCTATCTGCGGGCGACGACCGCCGGCGCCGACGCCGCCTACTTTCCCAACCGGCGCCTGCCGCTGCGCGCCGACCTGTTCAACCGCGTCGCATGGCAGCTCGCCACGCGCGACGACGTCAAGGTGTTCGCGATGCTGCCGGTCGGCGGCCTCCGGCTGCCGCCGGAGGCGGTCGCCGAGGTCTACGAGGATCTCGCGCGCTTCGCCAGCTTCGACGGCCTGGTATTCGATCAGGCGGCGAGCGAGGTCACGCGGCAGCTCACCGCGCGGGCAAGCGCTTTCCGCGCGCCCCTGATGACGGTGGATGCGTCGAACGATCTGGCCGTCATCCTGCCGGCCGGCGGGGCGCTGCCCTCGCAGATGCGCTCGCTGCAGCGCGGCGGCACCCTCAACTTCGGCTACGCCCCCGACGATTTTCTGCGCGACAGCCCCCCGCTCGAGCGTATTGCGCCCGCGATGTCGCTGCGCGTATTCCCGATGCCGCTGCGCGAAAAGGAAAAATGATGCCGGATCCCGGAACCTCGCCGGTCGAATTCTTCCTGGCGTACTCCTACTACTACCCGCTGTTCATGGCCTACCTGTGGATGACGGGCGCCGTGTTCTACTACTTCCGCTTCGAGCGGCCGCCCAAGAACCATCGCGACCTGCCGGGCCACCCGCTGGAAACGCCGCCGGCGCTGGTCGAGCATCCGCTGGTGACGATCATCGTGCCCTGCCACAACGAGGGGCGCGACATCGAAGACACCGTCGCCTACCTGCTGGCGTCCACCTGGCCGAATTTCGACATCCTGCTGGTCAACGACGGCAGCAACGACGAAACGCGGCACATCCTGGACGGCCTCGCCGCGCTGCACCCGAAGGTGCGCGTGATCCACTGCGCGCGCAACCAGGGCAAGGCGGTGGCGCTCATCACCGCCTCGCTCATGACGCCGGCGCAGTACCTGTGCTGCATCGACGCCGACGCCCTGCTCGAACCGCAGGCGCTCTCGTGGCTCATGGTGCACTTCCTCAACCCGCGCGTCGGCGCCGTCACCGGCAATCCCTGCGTGCGCAACCGCTCGACGCTGCTCGGCCGGCTGCAGGTGGGCGAGTTCTCCTCCATCGTCGGGCTGATCAAGCGCGCGCAGCGCACCTACGGCCGCATCTTCACCGTCTCCGGCGTGGTCGCGTGCTTCCGCAAGGCGGCGCTGCACGACGTGGGCTACTGGAGCCCGGAAATGCTCACCGAGGACATCGACGTGAGCTGGAAGCTGCAGATCCGGCACTGGGACGTGCGCTTCGAGCCCAAGGCGCAATGCTGGATCCTCGCCCCCGAGACGCTGCGCGGCCTGTGGCAGCAGCGCATGCGCTGGGCGATGGGCGGCATCCAGGTATTGATGAAGAACTGGCGCATCGAGCACCTGTGGAAAGCGCGCCGCATGTGGCCGGTGCTGCTGGAGTACGTGATGAGCATCCTGTGGGCCTACTCGATGCTGGTGGTCGGGTCGCTCTGGCTGGCCGGCAAGTTCTTCGACCTGCCGCCCGACTACCGCGTCGAATCCTTCCTGTCGGGATGGAACGGCGTGATGGTGGGAACGACCTGCCTGGTGCAGGTCGCCATCAGCCTCTGGCTCGACTCGCGCTACAGCCGGGATTCGGTGAAGAGCTTCTACTGGATGATCTGGTACCCGCTTGCCTACTGGATGTTCAACATGATGACGACGATCGTGGCCGTGCCGCGCGCGCTGATGCGGCATACACAGAAGAGAGCCCTATGGACC
>CAZPNH010000436.1:0-3009 GCA_964587635.1 uncultured Bordetella sp. | reverse complement strand
GAATTTCGCCGCCGGGGCGGGCGTGACGCTGAATTTCCGCCCCACCGCCGGCCAGGACGAGTTTCCGGTCGGCACTGCGTCGGGCTACTCGCCGATCGAGATCACTGCGGGCACGGTCACTGTGGGTGCCGGCGGCGGGAGCCTCCTCGTTTGCGTGACGGCGACGGACGACCCCAACATGACGCAGGCCCTCGGCGGCGGCATCGACACGACCAACAGCGTCAACCGCTACTGGTCGATGACCAATACCAACATCACCGCGGTGACGGCGCTGATGGATGCGACCTTCAAGTTCAACGCCGGCGATGTCGACGGCACCGCCGTCACCGGCAATTTCATCGTCCAGCGCTGGGACGGCGGGGCCTGGAATCCGACGACACTGGTGACGGCGGCCGCGACCAGCACGCGGGCGCAAAACATCAATCTCACCGTGGGCACCAACGAATTCGAGATTGGCGATCCGCTGGCGAGTTTCCCGCCCGCGCCGGGAACCTTCAATGCCTTCGACACCACCACCCCGGCCGGGGCCACGATCGGCAACATCCAGACCAAGCAATCCGGCACGGCATTCAGCGTTCGCGTCGTGCGCATCGCGAACAACGCCGTGGATACCACCTACGCCCAGGCGGGTGTCACGGTGGAGCTGTACAACTCTTCCAACAACACCGGCACCTTCGTCGCGGTGCCTTCCTGCCGCAGCACCAGGAGCGCCATCGGCGGCGGAACCAGCGTCACGGTCAATTTTGCGGCCGGCGTCGCGACCGCCACGTTCACCGGCGCGACCATGACCACCAACAGCTTCAGGGATGCGCGCATTCACATCGTCAAGACCGGCGCCGGTGCGGGTGAGGGCTGCTCCACTGACAATTTCGCGATCCGCCCGACCGGCATCACCGTCACCGGCCTGGACGCAACCTGGCAGACCGCCGGCACCGGGCGCGCGCTGTCCAACATCCTCGCCACGGGCGGCAACGTACATGCGGCAGCGGAATCGACGGGAACGGCGAGGCCGTTCACGCTAAGCGCGACGCCGGCGCCCGTCACGGCGACCAACTACGACGGCACGCCGACGCTGGTGGCCGGATTCCCTGTTTGCTGCACGCCCAGCACCACGCCGGCCTGCGCCAGCCTGCCGGCCACCTGCACTGCGGGCACGCTGAGCTTCACCGGCGGCGCGTCGTGGACCGCGGCGGGCTCTGGCGTCCGCCAGAATGCGACGGCGAGCTACTCGGAAGCTGGCGTGGTCAACGTGCAGCTCGAGGATACGACGTATGCCAGCGTCGATGCGGGCGACGGCTCGAGCGCGGCGACGCGCACCGTTCCGTCCAGCGCGACGGCGCAGATCGGCCGCTTCGTACCCGACCATTTCGCGTTCGCGAGCCCGAGCACACCGCAGTTCCAGACGTTCGGCGTGCCGGACGGCAGTTGCCAGACGCCTGCGAGCGGCTCGAAGCGCAGCTTCACCTATATCGGCCAGGGGTTCTGGTACGTGACCCTGCCGTCTGCGACACTGCAGGCGGTCGACGGCAACGGCACGGTCACCTCGAACTACCGCGGAGTCCTGTTCAAGCTGACCGCCGCGGGCCTCGCCGAGAGCTACAGCAACAATGCCATCTGACCGGCGCTCGACCAGTCTGCGATCGGCACGGCGGCGCTCACTGGAACAGGCAACGGGACCGCAACGTATACGGCTGCCGCAGGAGGGCTGCTCGCCTACCAGCGCAGTACCACCGCGGTCATTCCGGCCAACAGCAGCCCGTTTACCGCCAATCTGTCGCTGACGGCTACGGCGACCGACGGCAGCGAGACCGGCGCGGGCAATCCGGGCGCAGCCGGGCTCACCGGCAGCACCACCTTCAGCAGCATCACGTTCGATGGCGGCACTTTCCTGCCGGCGACGCTCAACATCGCCGGCGGCAAGGCATTCGTCTACGGCCGCCTGCGGATGTTCGGCGCCACTGGCGTGGTGAATCTGCCGCTTCCGGTGCCGGCCCAGACCGAGTATTGGACGGGAACCGGTTTCACGCTGAACTCTCCCGACAATTGCACCACGCTCGCGAGGCCCAGCATCGCGCTCGGCACCTACACGGCGCCACTCGCCGCCTGCGCGACGTTCACGAGCACCACCCCGGCGACCTTTGTTTCGGGGGCGGGCCTGATCATGCTGGCCGCGCCTGGAGCCGGCAACAGCGGCTCGGTCCTGCTGACGCCGCAGCTCGGCAGCACGGCCGCGGGCAGCTATTGCACGGCGGCCGGTGGAGCCGGCCTCCAGGCGAGCGCGACCGGGGCGGGCAGGAGCTATCTGCAGGGCGCCTGGAACGGGGTTGCGACCTACGACCAGAACCCGACCGGTCGGGCGGCCTTCGGCATCTACGGCGCGCAGCCCGCCAACTTCATCTTCATGCGGGAAAACTACTGAGCGGCGAGCTGGGCGAGCTGCCAGGCCGCGAGGCCGAGGATCGAGAGCCCGGAGACAACGTTGATGGCGCGGAACAGGCGCGGCCCGATACGGCCGCGCAGCCAGCCCGCGCCCGCGGCGAGGATCAGCCACCATGACGCCGAGCCGAGGAACACGCCCAGCACCACCAGCGAGGCCGTGCCGTAGTCGCTCGTCACCAGCCCCAGGCCGGCGAAAATCGCCACGAAGGCGAGGATGGTCGGCGGATTGGCGAGCGTCAGCCAGAGCGTGGAGAGGAAGGCTTTCGAGAGATTTGTCTTCTCCTGCCGGTTGTCCTGCACCGGCGCCGGTTTTGCGGCCAGGGATTTGATTCCCAGGTACAGGAGGAACAACCCGCCGACCAGGCCCAGCCAGAAGCGCTGCTGCAGGAGAAATCCCGAGATCGCCGTCAGGCCGAAGGCCGCCACCGCGCCGTAGAAGCCGTCGGCGACCGCGATGCCCATGCCGGAGATGAATCCGGCGAGCACGCCATGCGCCAGCGTGCGGCGCAGGCACAGCAGCCACATCGCCACCACGGCGGCGGCGAGCAGGAAGCCGAAGGCGAGGCCTTT
>CAZPNH010000435.1:0-3010 GCA_964587635.1 uncultured Bordetella sp. | reverse complement strand
TTCGCTGGGCATTATCCTGCAGGACAAGCCGAACCTCTGGCTGCCGGGGCAGGGGCTGGTGAAGCTCGAGGGCACGCTGATGTGGTACTACGTCAGCCTGGTGGCGCTGGCGCTTACCGTGATCGTCTGCCTGCGCCTGGTGAACTCCTGGATGGGACGCTGCTTCGCGGCAATCCGCCTGAACGACGAACTGGGAGACACGCTTGGCATAAACGTGTTCCGCTACAAGCTCGCCGCGTTCGCCGTGGGCAACATCATCGCGGCGATCGCGGGCGGCCTGTACGCCTTCTACCTCGGCTCCATCGAGCCCGGCTTCCTGTCCATAGACCAGTCGCTCGCCATCGTGGCGATGGTGCTGCTGGGCGGGCGGGGCGCGGTGGCGGCGCCGGTGATCGGCGCGCTGGTGCTGACCGCGCTGCCGCACATGATCCACCTTGGGGCGGAACTGCGCTCCATCGTCTACGGCTCGATCCTGATCCTCACCATCCTGCTGATGCCGCAAGGCATCTACGGCACGCTGGCAACGCTGGGGCGGCGCCGTGCTGTTTGAAATCGCCGGCCTGACCAAGCGTTTCGACGGCCTGACCGCCGTCTCAGAACTGTCGTTCTCCATCGGGCAGGGCGAAATCATCGGCGTGTTCGGCCCCAACGGCTCCGGCAAGACGACGCTGCTGAGCCTGATCGCGGGCATGCTGGCGCCGACGGCGGGCAGGATCGTGTGGAAGGACCGGGAGATCCAGGGCTCCAAGCCGCACGACATCGCCGCGGCGGGGATCGTGAAGACCTTCCAGAACCCGCAGTTGTTCGTCGAGTTGAGCGTGTTCGAGCACCTGATGATCGCGGGCCACCTGATGCTGAAGCGGCGCCTCGGCTGGCGCCGCGCCGCCACGCTGCTCGATCCCGACACCGGGCACGCGGGTGCCGACCTGGAGAAGCGCGCAACGGACGTGCTGCGCCTGTGCCGCCTGGAAGCGGCGCGCGACCAGCTCGCCGCCGGCCTGTCCTATGGCGAGGAGAAGATGCTCGGCGTGGCGATGGCGCTGATGTGCGAACCGGAGCTGCTGCTGCTGGACGAGCCCGCCTCCGGCCTGGGCCAGGGCGAAATCGAAAACCTCGAGGCGGTGCTGCGCGACCTGCGCGCGCACGGCACCACGCTGTGCATCATCGACCACAAGGTGGGCTTCCTCGGCAAGCTCGCCGACCGCGCCATCAGCCTGCACCACGGCGCCAAGATCGCCGAAGGCACGCCGGACGAGGTGCTGAACGATCCCAACGTCATCGCCGCCTATCTCGGACAGCACCATGCTTGAGTTCGAGCGCATCAACGTCCATTACGGCAAGAACCACGTGCTGAAGGACGTCTCGATCCGCGTCGACGAGGGCGAGGTGGTGTCGCTCATCGGCTCGAACGCCGCCGGCAAGACCACCACGCTGCGCACCGCGCTGGGACTCAAGGGCGCGACCTCGGGCAGCCTGCGCTTCGCCGGAGATGACGTTACGCGCCTGGCCACGCACGAACGCGTGCACCGCGGCCTGGTGCTGGTGCCCGAGGGGCGCCAGGCCTTCGTCAAATTCACCGTGATCGAGAACCTGCTGATGGGCGCCTACCACCGCGCCGACCGCGACCGGGCGCAGAAGGAGATCGATTTCGTGTTCGACCTGTTTCCGCGGCTGCGCGAGCGGCGCGCGCAGAAGGCCGGCTCGATGTCCGGCGGCGAGCAGCAGATGCTGGCCATCGCGCGCGGTCTCATGGCGAAGCCCAAATGCCTGCTGCTGGACGAGCCGACGCTGGGGCTCGCGCCCATCATCGTCGAGGAAATCGCGCACACGGTGCGCCGCCTTGCCGACGCCGGCATGACCATCTTGCTCGCGGAGCAGAACGCGGCCATGGCGCTCGCCTGCGCGGGGCGCGCCTACGTGCTCGAATCCGGGAACATCTCGCTCGAGGGCGAGTCCGATGATTTGCGCAAGACCGACGCCATCAAGAGCCTTTACCTGGGACACTAGAAGAGAAGGAGCCCGCCATGACGCCAGAACAGATCCTCGCCATCCCCCCCCGCGTGCTGACGCAATCGCAACGGGAGGCTTACTTCAACGACGGCTTCATCATCCTGGAGAAAATCATCGGCGAGGAATGGATCCGGAAGCTGCGCGACGCTACCGACGAGCTGGTCGAGCGCAGCCGCAAGGTCACCAGGTCGGACACGGTCTTCGACCTGGAGCCCGACCACCGGCCCGATGCGCCTCGCCTGCGCCGCGTTTCCAACCCCGTCGAGCACCATCCCGTGTTCTGGGAATACTGCACGAAGTCGGTGATGCCGGACGCGGTGGCCGACCTGGTCGGCCCTGACGTCAAGTTCCACCACTCCAAGCTCAACTTCAAGTGGAAGCAGGGCGGCGAGGAGGTGAAGTGGCACTACGACATTTCCTTCTGGCCGCACACCAACTATTCGCCGCTCACCATCGGCACCTACATCTACGATTGCAGCATGGAGCAGGGGCCGGTCGGCTTCATCCCGAGAAGCCACCTGATCGACCCTGTGCTCGACCAGTATGACGAGAAGGGGGACTGGGTGGGATGCCTGTCGGACCGGGACATCGCCCGGCTCGACACAGACAAGGCGGTCTACGCGGTCGCGCCGGCGGGCTCGCTCACGCTGCACAATTGCCGCACCGTGCACGGCTCGCCGAGGAACGATTCCGACCTGGGACGGCCGCTGCTGCTCTACACGCTGACTTCAGCCGACGCCTTTCCCTATACGGGCAATCCGATCAAGCCGAAGCACGACCAGCAGATCATCCGCGGCAAGCGCGCGCAGTTCGCGCACCACGACCCGCGCCCCTGCCTGATTCCGCCGGACTGGTCGGGCGGCTATACCTCGATCTTCGCGCTGCAGCAGAAGGAAGACGCAGCCGCCGCCAAGAGCGCCGGCGCGAGGATGTAGCAGGGAAGTTGCCACTTTGGCGATCATCGATTCCCAGGTCCACGCGTACGAGGCCAACACGCCGG
>CAZPNH010000434.1:0-3015 GCA_964587635.1 uncultured Bordetella sp. | reverse complement strand
GCATCGCATGGTGGACATGTACGTGAGCTACGAGCAGGCGAAATCCATGGCCTGTCTTGCGGCCTCCAAGTTCGATTCCCAGGTGGATGCGAAGGACCGCGCGCGCTCGATTTCCGCGGCCAAGATCAAAATCGCCGACAACTGCCGTCATATCAGCCAGGAGGCGATCCAGCTGCACGGCGGCATGGGCATGACCGACGAACTGAAGGTGAGCCATACCTTCCGCCGGCTGACCATGATCGCGCAGCAATTCGGCGACGCCGAGCACCACCTGGCGCGCTTCGCCTCGCTCTGATGGAGAACAAGCGCGTTCTGATGGCGAGCCGGCCCGCCGGCTGGGTGACCGAGAGCAATTTCCGCATCGAGACCGCGCCGGTCGCCAAGCCGAAGGACGGCGAGATCCTGGTGAAGAACCTGTGGCTGTCGCTCGACCCCTACATGCGCGGCCGCATGAACGACACCAAGTCCTACGCCGCCAAGCAGGAAATCGGCGAAGTCATGATCGGCGGCGGCGTGGGCGAGGTGATCGAATCCCGCAACCCGAAGTTCGCGGTGGGCGACAAGGTGGTCGGCATGCTGGGCTGGCAGCAGTACGCCTGCTCGAACGGCGCCGGCCTGAACAAGATCGACGCCGGCGGCGCGCCGCTGTCGGCTTTCCTCGGCGTGCTCGGCATGCCGGGCGTGACGGCGTGGATCGGCCTGCTCGACATCTGCCAGCCGAAGGCGGGCGAGACGGTGGTGGTGTCCGCGGCGTCGGGCGCGGTCGGCAGCGTGGTCGGGCAGGTCGCCAAGCTCAAGGGCGCCCGTGCGGTCGGCATCGCCGGCGGCAAGGCGAAATGCGACTACGTGATCAACGAGCTCGGCTTCGACGCCTGCATCGACTACAAGGCCGGCCGGCTGAACGAAGACCTGAAGGCGGCCGCGCCGAAAGGCATCGACTGCTACTTCGAGAACGTCGGCGGCGAAATCCTCGACGCAGTGCTCAAGCAGATGAACGCGTTCTCGCGCATCGCGGTCTGCGGCCTGATCTCGCAGTACAACGCCACCGAGGCCTACGGCGTGAAAACCTTCCAGTCGATCCTGACCAACCGCATCAAGGTGCAGGGCTTTATCGTGTCGGACCGCATGGAGCTATGGGCCAAGGCGCTGCCCGAACTCATCGGCTGGGTGGCGAGCGGCAAGATCAAGTACCGCGAAACCGTCGCCCACGGCCTGGACAACGCGCCCAAGGCGTTCATCGGCCTGCTCAAGGGCGAGAATTTCGGCAAGCAGTTGGTCAAGCTCACCTGACTCCGAGGTAACCCCATGATCGAGCTCTACACCTGGCCGACCCCGAACGGCCACAAGGTCCACATCATGCTGGAGGAGACGGGCACGCCTTACAACGTGCACGCCGTCGACATCGGCGCCGGCGACCAGTTCAAGCCCGAATTCCTCAAAATCTCGCCCAACAACAAGATGCCGGCGATGGTGGATACCGACGGCCCGGGCGGCAAGCCATTCGCGCTCGCCGAGTCGGGTGCAATGCTGTTCTACCTCGCCTCCAAGACCGGCAAGTTCCTGCCCGACGACCTGCGCAAGAAATGGCAGGTGCTGCAGTGGACCATGTTCCAGATGGGGCACATCGGCCCGATGCTCGGCCAGGCGCACCACTTCCTCGGCTATGCGCCCGAGAAGATTCCCTACGCCATGAACCGTTATTCCAACGAAGCCAACCGGCTGTACATGGTGGTCGACCGGCGGCTGAAGGAATCGAAGTACCTCGCCTGCGACGAATACACCATTGCCGACATGGCCACGGTGCCCTGGCTGCGCTTCCCGGACCGGCAGGGCGTCAACATCGACGATTACCCGGCGTTGAAGAAGTGGCGCGATGCGATCTACGAGCGCCCGGCGGTGAAGCGTGCCTTCCTGGTGCTGGCCGACCGGCGCAAGGCGGTCCCCGAGATGACCAAGGAGCAGAAGGAAAACCTGTTCGGCGCGGCGCAATATGCTAAGCGGTAAGGTCGCCTGGATTACCGGTGGTGGCTCGGGGATCGGCCTCGCCGGCGCGCTGGAACTCGCGAAAGCGGGCGCGCACGTCGTCATTTCGGGACGGACCTCGAAAACCAATGAAAGTGCTTTGTCTGAACTCAGGAAAGTCGGCAGCGCGGAAGCGACCTTGCTGGACGTTTCAGACAAAAAGGCGGTGATCGCCACCGCCGCCGACATCGAAAAGCGCCACGGCCGCATCGACATCCTGGTCACCAGCGCGGGCACCAACATCGGCGGCGCCAAGCGTAATTTCAAGACCATGTCGCTCGAAGGCTGGGACGACGTGGTCGCCATCAACCTGAATGGCCTGTTCTACTGCTGCCACGCGGTGATTCCGGGCATGCGGGCGCGCAAGGACGGGCTGATCATCAACATTTCTTCCTGGGCGGGGCGCTACGCGAGCTCGCTCACCGGGCCGGCGTACAACGCCACCAAGCGCGCGGTGATCGCCATCAGCGAGTCCATCAACATGGAGGAGTGCGCTTACGGCATCCGCGCCACGTCCATTCTCCCGGGCGAGGTGGCGACGCCGATCCTGGAGAAGCGCCCGGTGCCGCCCTCGAAGGAAGAGCGCGCGCGCATGGCGCAGCCCGAGGACTTCGGCAAGGCGATCCTGTTCGTGGCGACCATGCCGGCGCGCAGCTGCGTCAACGAGCTGGTGATCGCGCCGACCTGGAACCGCTTCTACCTCGGCGGCCTGGAGGCGCCGAAGTAATTCCGTTGTTCTGGCGCGTCACCCTGCCGTTCCTCGCGGGGTATTTCGTTTCCTACGTCTACCGCTCGATCAACGCGATCATCGGGCCCGGCATCGCGCACGAATTCTCGCTCTCGGCGGCCGGGCTGGGGCTCCTCTCCGGGGTCTACTTCTTCGCCTTCGCGCTGTTCCAGCTGCCGCTGGGCATGCTGCTGGACCGCTATGGCCCGCGCCGCGTCAACGCGACGCTGCTGATGGTCGCCGCTTGCGGCGGGCTATGGTTTTCG
>CAZPNH010000433.1:0-3017 GCA_964587635.1 uncultured Bordetella sp. | reverse complement strand
ATGGCGTAGTAATCCACCTGGTCGCGCGTGAAGCCTTCCATCGTGGCGATCAGGTCGGCGCTGATGCCCTGCGGGATGAACGAAGTATCGAAGGAGGTTTCCGGGTCGCAGGCCCAGGCGCCGCGGTCGGTGCCCAGCGGCACGCGCGACATGGACTCGACGCCGCCGGCCACCACCAGGTCTTCCCAGCCGGAGCGCACTTTCTGCGCCGCCATGTTCACCGCCTCCAGGCCCGAGGCGCAGAAGCGGTTCAGCTGCACGCCGGAGGCGCGGAAGTCCCAGCCCGCGGCCAGCGCCGCGGTCTTGGCGATGCAGCTGCCCTGCTCGCCCACGGGCGTGACGCAGCCCATCACCACGTCGTCCACCTGCGAAGTATCGAGCTTGTGGCGCTTCTGCAATTCCTTCAGCACGCCCGTGAGGAGCGTGATCGGCTTCACTTCATGCAGCGAGCCGCTCGACTTGCCCCTGCCGCGCGGCGTGCGGATCGCGTCGAACACCATTGCCTCATTTGCGTTGCTACCCATCTTTGCCTCCAAGCCCGAGCGAACGGGAAATAACTTCCTTCATGATTTCGTTGGTGCCGCCGTAGATGCGCTGCACGCGCGCGTCCACGTAGGCCTGCGAGATCGGGAATTCCCACATGAAGCCGTAGCCGCCGTGCAGCTGCAGGCATTCGTCCAGCACCTTGCCTTCCATGTCCGAGGCCCAGTACTTGGCCATCGAGGCGGTGGCGGTGTCGAGTTTCTTCTCCAGCAGCAGCGCCATGCAGCGGTCGACGAACACGCGCATCACCTGCACCTCGGTGGCGACCTCGGCCAGCTTGAAGCGCGTGTTCTGGAAGCTGGCCACGGGCTTGCCGAAAGCCTTGCGCTCGTTCACGTAGTCGATGGTCCAGCGCAGCGCCGCTTCGCACTTCGCCGCCGCGCCGATGGCGATCTGCATGCGCTCCCAGGGCAGCTCCTGCATGAGATAGATGAAGCCGTTGTTCTCCTGCCCGAGCAGGTTCTCCGCCGGCACTTCCACGTTGTCGAAGAAGAGTTCGGCGGTGTCTTGGCCCTTCAAGCCCATTTTCTTCAGGCGCTTGCCCTTGGCGAAGCCCTTCATCGAGGTGTCGACGACGACGAGGCTGGTGCCCTTGGCGCCCTTCGCGGGATCGGTCTTCGCCACCACGATGACGAGGTCGCAATTCCAGCCGTTGGTGATGAAGGTCTTGGAGCCATTGACGACGTACTTGTCGCCTTTCCTGATTGCGGTGGTCTTGACCGACTGCAGGTCGGAGCCCGCGCCCGGCTCGCTCATGGCGATGGCGCCGATCATTTCTCCCGCGGCCATTTTCGGCAGGTATTTCCGCTTCAGCGCCTCGCTGCCGTAGTTGAGCAGGTAGGGCGCGACGATCTCGGAATGCAGTCCCCAGCCGAGCGAGGAATTGTTGATCCTCGCCTGCTCTTCGATGAGCACCATGCTGAACAGCTTGTCGGCGCCGGAGCCGCCGTATTCCTCCGGCATGCTCATGCACAGGTAGCCGTTGCCGCCGGCCTTCTTCCAGACCGCCTTGTCGGCGTAGCCCTGCTCCTGCCAGCGCTCGTCGTGCGGCTTGACCTCGGCCTCGAGGAAACGCCGCACGCTGTCGCGGAAGGTCTCGTGCTCGGGGGTGAAAAGGCTGCGCGGAATCACGGGAGGGGAATTTTAGTCCAAGCCTATAATTCCTGATATGCACGCCGAGCAGATGGTTCGCACCGTGAGGCTGTTCTCCGGCCTCGTCCTGATGGCGTTCGTGACCTGCCACCTGGTCAATCTGGCGATCGGCATCCGTTCCCTGGCCGAAATGGAGGTCTGGCGCAGCACGCTGACGATGCCCTGGACCACGGGTCCGGGCCGCTGGCTGCTCGCGGCGGCGGCGGCTATCCACCTCCTGCTCGGCCTGTACGCGGTGGCCGCGCGCCGCTCCCTCGCGCTCAGCGCCACCGACGTGGCGCAACTGACGCTCGGCCTGGTGACCCCGCCGCTGCTCATCGCCCACGTCATCGCGATGGCGGCCGCGAACGCGGTGTCCCCCGGCTTTGCTTCCAACTACGGCCAGATCCAGGCGGTGTACTGGAGTTTCGCGCCGTTCTACGCCTTCCTGCAGCTCTTCGTGGTGGTCATCGTCTGGATGCACGGCTCCATCGGACTGTATTCCTGGCTGGTGCTCAAGCCGGTCTGGCGCCGCATCGGCGGCTTCGTCCTGCCGGTGCTGTTCGCGGTGCCGATCCTCGCGCTGCTCGGCTTCGCGCAATCCGGCCAGGAAGTGCTCGACAAGCTCGCCTCGGACGCGGCCTGGCGCGCGCTGATCCTGGAGAACGTCGGACGCATCGCCAAGGTGACGCGCGAACTGGACGGCTTCCAGACGCGCGCGATCTTCGGCTACGCGGCGGCGGTGGCGGTCGCGTTCGTCATCCTGGCCGCGCGGATCCTGCGCCACCGCCTCAAGCCGATCTCGGTCGCCTACGACGGCGGCATCCGGGCGCGCGGCCGCTACGGGCTGTCGATCCTCGAATTCAGCCGCATCAACGACGTGCCGCACGCGCACGTCTGCTCGGGACGCGGGCGCTGCGGCACCTGCCGCGTGCGCGTGGACGCGGGCGCGGAGCGGCTGTCGGCGCCCGAAGGACTGGAGCGCGACACGCTGGCGCGCGTCGGCGCCAACCCCGGCGAGCGCCTCGCCTGCCAGGCGGAAGTGCTGGGCGACGGCGTCGAAGTCACGCGCCTGCTGCCCGCCTTCGCCGACGCTTCGGCGGCGCGCGCGCCGCTGGATTGGGTTGCCGGGAACCCGGCCCCCGCGACGGAGTCCCCGGCTTGAACGACCAGAACACGGGCATGGCGGGCTGGTCGATGGACCTGCTCGCGCACGCGAAGCTGCGCATCGAAACGCTGCTGCAGGATCTCGTCAACGCGCCGGAAGAAGCGCGCCAGGCCGCGGAGACCACGCACTCGGCGCTGATGACCGGCATGGGCGTGCGCGGCGCGACCTATCTCAT
>CAZPNH010000432.1:0-3019 GCA_964587635.1 uncultured Bordetella sp. | reverse complement strand
GCACCATCTGCGCGCTGGGCGACGCCGCGGCGCTGCCGGTGAAGAGCTTCCTCAAGCACTACCGCCACGAATTCGTGCACCACATCGAGCACAAGCATTGCT
Organism: uncultured Bordetella sp.; assembly: GCA_964587635.1. Taxonomy (GTDB): domain Bacteria; phylum Pseudomonadota; class Gammaproteobacteria; order Burkholderiales; family SG8-39; genus RBG-16-66-20. Next base: position 2,917 of record CAZPNH010000432.1, on the reverse strand, counting down.
TGGTGCAGGGCGCCCACATCGAGCCCAAGTGGGGCCGCGCCGGCGCGCATGCCCCGTCCATGGCCGAGGCCGCGTAAATGCTCAAAGTCGAAATCGACGGCAAGGTCGTCGAAGTCCCGCACGGCTCGACCGTGATGGACGCGACCAACAAGCTCGGCATCTACGTGCCGCACTTCTGCTACCACCGCAAGCTGTCGATCGCGGCCAACTGCCGCATGTGCCTGGTGGAAGTCGAGAAAGCGCCCAAGCCCCTGCCGGCCTGCGCGACGCCGGTCACCGACGGCATGAAGGTGAAGACCGCCTCGGGCATGGCCAAGAAGGCGCAGAACAGCGTGATGGAGTTCCTGCTCATCAACCACCCGCTCGATTGCCCCATTTGCGATCAGGGCGGCGAGTGCCAGCTGCAGGACCTCGCGGTCGGCTATGGCGGCTCGTCCTCGCGCTTCGAGGAAGACAAGCGCGTGGTGCTGTCCAAGGACATCGGGCCGCTGGTGGCCGCGGAGGAAATGAGCCGCTGCATCCAGTGCACGCGCTGCGTGCGCTTCGGCCAGGAAGTCGCCGGCGTGATGGAGCTCGGCATGGCCGGCCGCGGCGAGCATGCCGAGATCGTCGCTTTCGTCGGCCAGTCCGTTAACTCGGAACTCTCCGGCAACATGATCGACATCTGCCCGGTGGGCGCGCTGACCTCCAAGCCGTTCCGCTACAGCGCCCGTACCTGGGAACTGGCGCGCCGCAAGTCGGTGTCGCCGCACGACGGCCTGGGCTCGAACCTGGTGGTGCAGGTGAAGCAGAACAAGGTGATGCGCGTGCTGCCGCTGGAGAACGAGCAGGTCAACGAATGCTGGCTCTCCGACAAGGACCGCTTCTCCTACGAGGCGCTCAACTCGGAAGAGCGCCTGGCCGCGCCGATGATCAGGAAGGACGGGCGCTGGCAGGAAACCGATTGGCAGACGGCGCTCGAATTCGCGGCCGCCGGCCTGAAGGATTTCGGCGTGCTCGCGTCGCCGCATGCGACCCTGGAAGAACTGTATCTGGCCGGCAAGCTCGGCGGCCCGGCGGATTTCCGCCTGCGGCACAGCGATTTCTCCGGCGACGGCAAGCGCAAGGGCGCACCCTGGCTGGGCATGCCCATCGCCGACCTCGTCAAGCTCGACCGGGTGCTGGTGGTGGGTTCGTTCCTGCGCAAGGACCATCCGCTCATCGCGCAGCGCCTGCGCCAGGCGGCCAAGCGCGGCACCCAGATTCACGTGCTGCATTCGGTGGACGACGACTGGCTGATGAAAATCGCCGGCAAGAAGATTGTTCCCCCTTCGGAGATTTTGAATTCGCTTTCTTCCTTCGGTGAAGTCCTCAAGGGCGGGAAAAACGCCGCGGTTCTCCTCGGCAACTTCGCCCAGCAGCACCCGCAGGCGGCGGCCATTCACGCCGCCGCGCAGGCCATCGGCGTCAAAGTCGGCTTCCTCGGCGAAGCGGCCAATTCCGTGGGCGGATACATCGCGGGCCTGCCTGCCGCGGGCGGCATGCCGGAAGTCCACAAGAAGAAGGCGCTGGTGATCCTCAATATCGATCCCGGGCTCGACTGCGCGCATTCCATCGCCGGCGCGAAATTCGTCGTCAATCTGAGCATGTTCAAATCCGACGTCGGCGACGTGCTGCTGCCGGTCGCGCCGTTCACTGAAACCGCCGGCACTTTCGTCAGCACGGAAGGTCGCGTGCAGGGTTTTCACCCTTCCGTGCGGCCGCTGGGCGACGCGCGGCCTGCCTGGAAAGTGCTGCGCGTGCTGGGCACCATGCTCGGGCTGCCCGGCTTCGAATTCGAGACCGTGGAAGAGGTGAAGGCCGCGTGCCTGGCGGGCAGGGATGTCCCGGCCCTGCTGTCAAACGAGATTTCCGGCGTCAAGGCGGATCCGAAGGCGGTTCAAGGCATCCAGCGCATCGCCGACGTGCCGATCTATTTCACCGATCCGCTGGCGCGGCGCTCGCCGCCGCTGCAGCGCACGCGCGACGCGCAGGCGCCGCGCGCCTGGATGAACGCCCGGCTGATGCAGTCGCTGGGCGTGAATCCCGGCGGCCTGGTCCTAGTGAAGCAGGGCGAAGGCGAGGCCGGGCTGGTGGCCGCGCTGGATGAAAAGCTGCCGGACGACTGCGTCCGGGTGGCGGCCGGGCATCCCTCGACCGCCGGCCTGGGCGCCATGTTCGGCGCCGTGTCGGTGGAAAAAATCACGGCGTCGTCGGACGCAATGCGGGCGGCCTGACGATGCTCGAATCGCTGCTCGCGCTGTCCGAAGCGAAGTTCGGCCCGACCTGGGGCCCGGCGGTCTACGAGCTCGTCACTTCGCTGGCGTTCATCGTCTGCATCGTCGTGCCGCTGTTCCTGTCGATGGCCTACCTCACGCTGTGGGAGCGCAAGCTGATCGGCTGGATCCAGATCCGCATCGGCCCCAACCGGGTCGGCCCCGCCGGGCTGCTGCAGCCGATCGCCGACGGCATCAAGCTGCTGTTCAAGGAAGTGATCTTCCCCGCGAACGCGAGCAAGGCGCTGTTCGTGCTGGCGCCCATCCTCACGCTGATGCCCGCGGTGGCCGCCTGGGCGGTGATCCCGTTTTCGCCGGAGCTGGTGCTGGCCGACATCAACGCCGGGCTGCTGTACGTCATGGCGCTCACCTCGATGGGCGTCTACGGCGTGATCATCGCCGGCTGGGCGTCGAACTCGAAGTACGCCTTCCTCGGCGCGCTGCGTTCGGCGGCGCAGATGGTGTCCTACGAAATCTCGATCGGCTTCGTGATCATCTCGGTCCTGCTGTGCGTGGGCTCGCTCAATCTGTCCGACATCGTCCGCGCCCAGCGCCATGTCTGGTTCGCGCTGCCGCTGCTGCCGATGTTCGTGATCTTCTTCATCTCGGCGCTGGCCGAGACC
>CAZPNH010000431.1:0-3023 GCA_964587635.1 uncultured Bordetella sp. | reverse complement strand
GGATTTCCTGCAGCCACTCCCTGAGCACCGTCAATAGCGAGGCCCCTATCACAGCGCCCCACACCTGGCTCGCGCCGCCGACCACCGCCATGAACAGGTAATCGATGCCGGCGTTGACGCCGAATGCGCCGGGGCTGACGAGACGCAGGAAATGCGCGTACAACCACCCCGAAACACCGGCCAGCAGCGCGGCGTAGAGAAACACGATGTACCGGAGCGAAGCGGTGTCGATGCCGAAGCTCTCCGCCATGACGCCGCGGAAGCGCAGCGCGCGGATCGCGCGGCCCGAGCGCGAATCGAGCAGGTTCTGCGCCGCGATCAGCGCGGCCAGCGTCATCGCCCAAATCAGGTAGTAGGACTTGCCGCCGGTATCCAGGCTCCAGCCGAACAGCGCGATGCGGGGCAGGCCGGCGATGCCGTTGTACTGGCCGATCGCCTGCGTATTGCCGAACATGTAGTAAATGGCGATGCCCCAGGCGATGGTGCTGAGCGCGAGGTAGTGGCCCGAGAGCCGCAACGTGATGAAGCCGAGAATCAGCGCCGCCAGTGCCGTTACCGCAAGCGCGGCGACGAGTCCGATCCAGGGCGAGACACCCCACACCGACGTCAGTACCGCCGACGTATACGCGGCCAGGCCGACGAAGGCCTGCTGGCCGAACGAAATCAGCCCCACGACCCCGGTGAGCAGCACGAGGCCAAGGGTCACCAGCGTCGCCATGCCGATGTAATTGAGCAGCGTGACGTAAAAATCCGGCAAGTAGAGCGGCGCGGTCGCGATGAACGCGAGGAAGACCGCAAGCACCGGCCGGATGGCGGCCACGCCGGCCGCTTTCATTCCTCTTCTTCCTCGACGTGGTGGCGGCTGGTGAGCGAACGCCATACCAGCACCGGGATGATGATGGTGAACACGATCACTTCCTTGTACGCGCTCGCCCAGAACGACGCGAACGATTCGAATATGCCGAGCGACACCGCACCGAGCGCCGCGAGCGGATAGCTGCCCATGCCGCCCAGGATCGCGCCCACGAATCCTTTAAGCCCGATCAGGAAGCCGGTGTCGTAGTAGATCGTCGTGATCGGCGATATCAGGATGCCCGATACTGCGCCGATGAATGCCGCGAGCGTGAAACTTAGGCTGCCGGAAAGTTCGGTCGGAATGCCCACCAGGCGCGCGCCGATGCGGTTGACCGCAGTGGCGCGCAAAGCCTTACCGTAAACCGTGTACTCGAACAGCAGCCAGAGCGCCGCCATGACGACGAGGCTCGCGAACACCACCCACAAGCTTTGTGCGGTGACGTTCAGGACGCCAAGCTTGAACTGGGCATCCGAAAACGGCTGCGAGCGCAATCCTTCGCTGCCGAAGAACACCAGTCCGAGGCCGCTCAGCATGTAGTGCGCCGCCATCGACACGATGAACAGCACCAGCATCGAGGCGCCCGCCACCGGCCGGTACGCGACCCGGTACAGGATCGGCCCGAGCGGCACTACGAGGCCGAGCACGATCAGCACCTGCATCCAGAGGCTGAGCTTCTGCGACACAGCCCACCAGGCGATCGCCGCCATGATGCACGGGAGCAGTACATAGACCGCGAGAATCCGCGGCAGCTGCCGGTAGACCTTGCTGCGGATCGCGATGACGCTGTCGAAGAGCGCCGCGGTCAGGCCGCCGATGACAAGGACGTAGACTGTGCCCGGCAGCCGGCCGGCCTGCAGTAGCGCGAGGGACAGCGCAGCATACGAAATAAACTCGCCCTGCGGCACGAAAATGACGCGCGTGACAGCGAACACCAGCAGGAGCGCGAGCGCGAGCAGCGCGTAGATGGCGCCGTTGGTGATGCCATCCTGGACGAGCCAGAGCGCGATATCGGAATTCATCGCGCGGGGACAGCTACTTCATCAGCCTCCACTGGCCGTCTTTCACCTCGACCAGCACGCGCGCGCGGTCATCCATGCCGTTGTGATTCGCGGGCGTCATCGTATACACCGCATGCGTGCCGACCACACCCTTGACGTTCTCCAGCGCATCGCGCAGCGCAGCGCGGAATTCAGGCGTGCCTGGCTTGGCCTTCTTCAGCGCCACCGGCACCGCCGCGTCGACCAAGAGGACAGCGTCGTAGCTGTAGGCCGCGAAGGCATTGCGCCCGAGATGGAAGGTGGCCTCGTAGCGATTCATGAAATCCTGCCCGAGTGCCTTGGTGGCATAGCCCGCGGGCAATTCGTCCGCGACGACCACCGGGCCGGTCGGCGCGATCGCGCCCTCGACGCTCTTGCCGCCGATCTTGATGAACTCGGCGTTGACCGTGCCGTGATTATGGTAGATCGGACCCTTGTAGCCGCGCTCGCGCAATGCGATCTGCGGCAGCGCGCCGGCAGTACCCGAACCACCCACCATGACGGCATCGGGATTGGCCGCGATGATCTTGAGGACCTGGCCGGTGACGCTGGTGTCGGTGCGCGCATAGCGCTCGTTGGTGATGATTTTGTAGCCGGCCGCGGCCGCATGCGACTCGGTAGCCTTGAGGACGATGTCGCCCCAGCCGTCGGAGAATCCGATGTAGGCCACGGTTTTGATGTTGTGTTTCTTCATGTCCTTCGCTACCGCATCCATCATCAGTTCGGTCGGCTGGGGAACGATGAAGGTCCAATACACGCTCTCGGGCGGCAGGGTTACGGGCGAGAGGGTGAGCATCGGCGTATGGCTCTCCGTGGCGATCTGCGCCAGCGCCAGGGTCTGCGGCACGCCATTCGAGCCCATCAGGACATCGACCTTGTCCTCCGTGACGAGCTTGCGCCCGTTCTTCGCCGCGTTGGTCGCGTCCCCGGCGTTATCGAGGATGATGTATTTGACCGGCTCGCCGCCGAGCGTCTTGGGCATCAGGTCGAACGCATTTTTATAGTGCACGCCGAGTGAAGCCTGCGCCCCGGTGAAAGCGATCGAAACGCCGACCGTGATGTCGGCGAGAGCTCCGGTCGCGGCAAGAGCCACTGCGATACCGGCGGTCAGACATATCCTGGATTTCATC
>CAZPNH010000430.1:0-3024 GCA_964587635.1 uncultured Bordetella sp. | reverse complement strand
GGACAGATCAAGGGCGACGTCGACTACAAGACGGTTGCCGAGCAGGTCTATCTCGCGACCGACACCGCCAAGGTGATGAAGGACATGGGGCTCAGCCCGCCCGCGACCGCCTACAAGTCGTTCAAGGTCATGGGCAAGGAGTTCGATCCGGCGCAGCCCGAGAAATATCTCGGCAGCTTCGCCATCAAGAAGTCCGCGTGAAAATCGAGGCCCTGAAGGCGGGCGTCCTGTCGCTCGTGTTCCTCGCGGTATTCCTGGGCATCTGGCACATCGCCACGCTGCCCAAGGCGCAAAGCCAGGGCGCCGTGGACGAGTACGCAAAGCTGATGGGCAAGGGCGTGAAAAAATCCGATGGCTTCCCGACGCTGGGACAGATGCGCGACGCATTCGTCACGCACATTTCCGACCCATTCTACGACCGCGGCCCGAACGACAAGGGCATCGGCATCCAGCTCGGGTATTCGCTCGGGCGCGTAGCCCTCGGCTACCTGATCGCCTGCCTGGTGGCGGTGCCCTTCGGGTTTCTGATCGGCATGTCGCCGCTGCTCTACCGGGCGCTGAATCCGTTCATCCAGGTGCTCAAGCCGATCTCTCCTCTCGCCTGGATGCCGATCGCGCTCTACACCATCAAGGATTCCGGCATCTCCGGCATCTTCGTGATTTTCATCTGCTCGGTATGGCCGCTGCTGATCAACACCGCTTTCGGCGTTGCCTCCGTCCGCCGCGACTGGCTGAATGTCGCCAAGACGCTGGAGGTGAAGCCGCTGCGCAAGGCCTTCGCGGTGATCCTGCCGGCTGCGGCGCCGACCATCCTGACGGGCGCGCGCATATCGATCGGCATCGCCTGGCTGGTGATCGTCGCGGCCGAAATGCTGGTGGGCGGCACCGGCATCGGCTACTTCGTCTGGAACGAATGGAACAACCTGAATCTCACCAACGTGATCTTCGCCATCCTGGTGATCGGCGTCGTCGGCATGCTGCTCGACTTCCTGATCGCCGGGCTGCAGAAAGCCGTAACGTACGTCGAATGAGCTTTCTCCAGGTACAGGCGCTCGCCAAGCGATATCCGGGAAGCACCGTCTTCGAAGGCTTGAACTTCGCTATGGAGAAGGGCGAGTTCGTCTGCATCATCGGCCATTCTGGCTGCGGCAAGACTACCATCCTCAACGTGCTCGCGGGCCTGGACGAGGCGACCAGCGGCACCGTGATCATGGACAACCGCGAGGTGGCGGGGCCGTCGCTCGACCGCGGCGTGGTGTTCCAGGGACACGCGCTGATGCCGTGGCTGTCCGTCATGAACAACATCGCCTTCGCGGTGAAGAGCCGCTGGCCGGATTGGAACCGCATCCAGGTGCAGGTGCATTGCCAGAAATTCATCGACCTGGTCGGGTTGACCGGAGCGGAACACAAGAAGCCCTCGCAGCTCTCCGGCGGCATGAAGCAGCGCGTCGGCATCGCGCGCGCGTTCGCGATCCAGCCCAAAATGCTGCTGCTGGACGAGCCCTTCGGAGCGCTGGATGCGCTCACGCGCGGCACCATCCAGGATGAACTGGTGCGGATCTGCGCGGCGACGCGCCAGACCGTGTTCATGATCACGCACGACGTGGACGAGGCGATCCTGCTCGCCGACCGGATCCTGCTGATGTCCAACGGCCCCGACGCCTGCATCGCCGAGGCGGTGGAAAACACGCTGCCCAGGCCGCGCGACCGGCACAATATCCACCACGATCCGCAGTACTACCGGGTGCGCAATCACCTGGTGGATTTTCTCGTCAACCGCTCCAAGCTCTACCAGACCGGCGAGACGGCGCGCACTGCGCAGCCGCCGGTGTCCAGGCCGGGCCTCGACGGCGGCGACGAATCATCGGCCAAAATCATCAACCTGAGACATTGAGGGGGAAGCATGAAGCGCGCAGACGTTACCGACCTGATCGCCTTTCGCAAGGTGACCCTGGGCATCCGCTGGACGGACGTGGCGAAGAAAGTCGGCCAGTCCAAGGAATGGACCACGGCGGCCTGCCTGGGGCAGATGCAGATGACCAAGAAGCAGGCCCAGACCGTGGGCAAGATCTTCGGCCTGCCGGCCGACGCGGTGCTGCTGCTGCAGACGGTGCCCTACAAGGGATCGCTGCCGACCGCGGTGCCGACCGACCCGCTGATCTACCGCTGGTACGAGATCGTCAACGTCTACGGCACCACCATCAAGGAGCTGATCCACGAGGAATTCGGCGACGGCATCATGAGCGCGATCGATTTCTCGATGGATATCCAGCGCGAGCCGCATGAGAAGGGCGACCGCGTGCACGTGGAACTCTCCGGCAAGTTCCTGCCGTACAAGACCTACTAGCGTCGGCTAGCGGGCGGCAAGCCGGATCAGGTAGCCGCCGGATTTCTCGTCGCGCTCGAGGGTGATGAGCTTTCTCTTCTCGGCTTCTTCCAGCAGGTCTGAAAAAGCCTTGAAGCCGTAGTAGGACTCGTTGAAGCCCGGATTGCGGCGCTTCAACGCCTGCTTGATCATCGAGCCCCAGATGCGCTCGCCTTCGCCGCGCTCGGCGATGAGCGCCTGCAGCGTCTCGATCACGAGATCGAAGGCTTCATGCTGCTTCTCGCCGCCGGCCGGCGGCGCGCCCGACTCCTTGCGCTTCTTGGACGCGCGGCGTTTGGTCTCCTCCTCGCGCACCAGGTCGTCGTAGAAAATGAATTCATCGCAGTTGGCGATCAGCAGGTCGGAGGTCGAATTCTTCACGCCCACGCCGATCACCACCTTGGCGTTCTCGCGCAGCTTGGACACCAGCGGCGAGAAGTCCGAATCGCCGCTGATGATCACGAAGGTGTCGACGTGGCCCTTGGTGTAGCAGAGGTCGAGCGCGTCCACCACCATGCGGATGTCGGCCGAATTCTTGCCGGACTGGCGCACATGCGGGATTTCGATCAGCTCGAACGACGCGCCGTGCATGCCGGCCTTGAAATCCTTGTAGCGCTGCCAGTCGCAGTAGGCTTTCTTGACGACGATGGAGCCCTTGA
>CAZPNH010000429.1:0-3025 GCA_964587635.1 uncultured Bordetella sp. | reverse complement strand
CGGCGCGCTGGGCAAGCCCGTGACGTGGCTGAAAGCCGTCAAGGGTTGAACGCCGGGGCCGGCGGCCAGGCGGACGCCTGCCTGCTCAGTTTCACCGCAGGCTATGTCGACACCTGCGTGTTCATCGGGCTGTTCGGTCTGTTCACTGCGCATGTCACCGGGAATTTCGTACTGATCGGGGCGGAACTCGTGCACCGCAGAGGCGACGTGCTCGTCAAGCTACTGGCGTTGCCCGCGTTCATCCTGGCCGTCGCGGCAGCGGTCAAGATTGCCGAGGCACTGCAGCGTGCCGGGCGGCCGCGCGTGGCACCGCTGCTATACGTGGAGGCAGGCTTGCTCTTTCTTTGCGCCGCCGCCGCGACTGCTTTCGACGCAACGGCGCACCCGCACGATTTTTCTGCCCTCTCCGTCGGACTCCTGGCAGCGGCGGCGATGGGCATTCAGAACGCGACCATGCGCCTGGAGCTGGCAGCCCTGCCCTCGACCACGGTCATGACCATGAACGTGACACAGAGCGCAATCGACATCGTCACTATGTTTGGACGCCGCGTCGACCCGGCCTCGGATGCGCAGAAGAAAGCAGAGGCACGGCAGCGGTTCGGCCGCATGTGGCCAGCCATCGCCGCATTTACCTTCGGGGCGATCGGCGGAGCGCTCGGTTACCTCGCAGCAGGCCTGCAGTCGCTCCTGGTGCCCGCTGCGCTCTGCGTCGTCGCGGGCGTCCGTTTCGCGCGTGAGATGCGCGAAACCAAGCTTCAGCCGTAAAAGCCGGTCAGGACGGAAAAGCCGATGGCGCGCCATCCAGCCAGGCTTGGCCGTGCGCGTAGAGCGACTCCACGACCGGGCCCTTCAGCTGCGGCAGGTCGAGCTTGATGGTGTAGCCGATTTTGGTCTGCAGGTAAGCGAGGTGCCGGTAACCCTCGGGAAAGCGTGCCAGCAACTGGGGATCGAGCCCCAGCCGGGCGGCAGGGTCGACCGGGTCCATGCGGTCCTTCTCGTAGATCGGCTGCCGGCGCACGATCGCCCATTTGTTTTTTCTTTTTTCAAAAAAATCAAAGAAACGGCCGGTACAGACGACATCCACCACCACGCCGTCCACGGGAGCGCGCTGGCTGATGGTCATTTTGGTCTGGGCGACCGCCCGCTCGCCCTTCAGGTCCACGCTGGTGCCGCCCAGAAAATGCAGGATGCTGACGCCCTTGTCGTAGCCCGCCTTGCTCACTTCGATGAATTTCTCCGCCGGGCCCTGGAACCAGGTGGCGGTCATCCAGCCGTCCTCGTGCCAGACGCCGCGAAAACGCTCCCAGTCGCCCGCATCCCGCCAGACGGCCCAGTTATTCACCGTTTCGACGATGGCGAGCCTGTCCTCCCAGCCGGCCTGCATGATCCTCTCCTCCATGGCGCGAGGGCGACACTTTATAATGGTTTTTTGACCTGGAGCGGGTATGGCGAGCGTCCCGAAGCCGAGTGCCGGATCCGTGCGCGAGGAGTTCTACCGGCGCATGGACCGGGACAACCTCGCGCCGCTGTGGGAGGTCCTGCACGCGCTGGTGCCTCCGCAGCCGCAGAGCCCGTGCAAGCCGGGCTACTGGAACTACAAGGCGATCCGCCCCTACATCATGGAGGCCGGGCGCGTCATATCCGCGAAGGAAGCGGTGCGGCGCGTGCTGGTGCTGGAAAACCCGGGAATGCGCGGCCAATCCTGCATCACGCGCAGCCTGTATTGCGGCCTGCAGCTGATCCTGCCTGGAGAAATCGCCCCCAGCCACCGGCACACGCAATCCGCGCTGCGCTTCATCGTCGAGGGCTCCGGCGCCTTCACGGCGGTGAACGGCGAACGCACGACCATGCAGCCGGGCGATTTCATCATCACGCCGGCCTGGACCTGGCACGACCACGGCAATCCCGGCTCCGAGCCGGTGGTGTGGATGGACGGCCTGGACATCCCGATGCTGGCGTTTTTCGACGCGCAGTTCGCCGAGAACTACGCCGAGGAAGTGCAGCCGGTGACCGCCAGCGAGGGCACCGCGCTCGCCCGCTACGGCAACGGCCTCGCCCCGCTCGATCCGGTTTCGCCGTTCGGCAAGACCTCGCCAATTTTCAGTTACCCCTACGCGCGCAGCCGCGAAACGCTGGCGGCGCTGGCGAAGAACGGCGATCCGGATGCCTGCCACGGCTGGAAAATGCAGTTCACCAACCCGCTGAGCGGCGGCCCGGCGATGCCCACCATCGGCGCCTTCATCCAGCTGCTGCCGAAGGGTTTCCGCACCAGCGCCTACCGCTCGACCGACAGCACCGTGTATTCGGTGGTCGAAGGCAGCGGCAAGGTGAACATCGGCGGCGAAGCGTTCCGTTTCGAACCGCGCGACACCTTCGTCGTTCCTTCCTGGCATCCCGCCAGCATCGAAGCAAAGGATGCATGCGTGCTGTTTTCCTACTCCGACCGTTCGGCGCAGCAGGCGCTCGGCCTGTGGCGGGAGCACCGGGGGTGAGCGACGCCGCCTTCTACTCGCGCGAATACAACAACCGCGCGCTGGTGCCCGACAACGAGAAATGGGTCGGCCGCTGGGTGCAGGAATCGCAGCGCGCGCGCGCGACCATGACCTGCCACCTCGACCAGCGCTACGGCGAGGCGCCCGGCGAAACGCTCGACATCTTCCCGTCGCGCAAGGGCGACGGCAGCTGCATGATGTTCATCCACGGCGGCTACTGGCGCTCGCGCGACAAGCAGGATTTCTCCTTCCTCGCGCCGGCCTGGGTGGACGCGGGCGTGTCGCTGGCGGTGGTGAACTACGACCTCTGCCCGAGCGTGACCGTGGAGGAAATCGTGCGCCAGATGCTGCGCGCGAGCCGCTGGCTGTGGCTGCACGCGGAGGAATACGGCATGGACGAGGAGCGGCTGTACGTCTCCGGCCATTCCGCGGGCGGGCACCTCACCGCGATGATGATGGCGGCGATCTGGCCGGCGCTGGACCGGCGGCTGCCGAAGGACCTGTTCAAGGGCGGGCTGGCGGTCAGCGGCATC
>CAZPNH010000428.1:0-3028 GCA_964587635.1 uncultured Bordetella sp. | reverse complement strand
CGTATAATTACTATTGCCCACCGCGTAGCTGATTGCCAGATCGAACGTGACACCGCGGTCGGCAGCGGAAGCGCAACCGGTGTCGAGGGGGTTTTGCGCCCCGCTCCCTGCCCTTGCGCCATTTCTTCCGCGCTCCACTCTCCGTCGACGTAGAACTCCGGGGCTTCGGAGGATCCCGCCGTGTCGGCGAGCAGGCGGTCGATGTCGGCGACCAGGCCGTCATGGGGAAGCTGGTCGCTGCGCGGGGCCGATTCGCAGGCCTTCAGCTGCTGAATCAGCTTGCGGATGCCTTCCAATACCCGGCTGTCGCCGGTTCCGGGCGGGCAGTAAAGCCCCGCGGCGCTGATTTTCCCCGCCATGAAGCCAAGGCTGAAAAGGTCGACCCGGTAGTCGAGCTGCTGCACGGCGTTGGGGGAACCGCTACGCCGGTCTAAATGCAGCGCGGAGACCAGCAGCTCCGACTGATACGGCAAGCGCTCGTCCGGGTTGATGACCAGAATCTGGGTGAGCGGGATCGCATGCGCCACCGAAAAGGCAAAATCGATGAGCTTGAGCTTTTCGTACTCGATGCGGATCTTCCGCCCCTCGCCGGGAAACGGTTGCGGCGCATAGGGTACGCAGATGTTGTCTTCCTTAATGTCGCAGTGAACGATGCGATGCTCGTGCAACTGCTTCAGCGCCGCGAGGCAGGCCCGCATCAGTTGCAGGAATGCATCCGCGCGCTGGAAAGGGTGGCTGAGCGTCGCGGTATCCCCGTAGACGGATTTCACGCGCAGCCAGTTGGCGATCGTGATTCCCGCGTCGCGGGTGAGCACCTGTTTGGCGGCCTCGTTTTCCGATATCAGGTGCCGCGCCTGGACGACGTGGGTAAACGCATTCTGCTTTTTCAAAAACTCCCGCAGGAAGAAATTTTCCCGTTCCGCCCAGTAGCGATAGTCGTACTTCTGCCCCTTCCGGTCTTCGAATTCCTTGAAGACCTTGGAAAACAGAACGGGATTGGTGTCGAGCCGTTCGACCCGGACGTGGGCGCAATCGACAATCGTCCTTGCGCCCGAATCGAAAACCTCGCTCGCCGCGCCGCCCGGTTCCGGGCCGAGGCGCGGCTCCATCCTCGGCTCCGGCACTGCGCCGCCGTCACGGCCTTCGCGTTTCAGGTAGTTGAAAGCCATGCCTTATTGCGTCCGCGCGATGCGGAAGCCGATCCGGTTGTCCAAGTAGTCGGCGGCGGCGGCGGACCGGGCCGCGGAACGCGCCGCTACGATCGAACTGCGCCACTCTCCGCCGCGCACCATCCGGGTGTCGGTCGCGGCGGTGCAATCGCGCGTCCACGCGCTGCCGTCGTTCGGCGCGTTCCAGTACCTGTCGTGATAGCAGTCCTCGACCCACTCCGACACGTTGCCGTACATGTCCTTCAGCCCGAACGGATTCGCCGCGAAACTGCCGACCGGCGCCGTCTGGCGGCCATCCCACCGGCTGCCGCAATCGGCGCAATTGGCGTCGCCGCGCCCGACGTTGTCTCCCCACCAGAAGCGCGATTCCGTTCCCGCACGCGCGGCGTACTCCCATTCGGCCTCGGTCAGCAGGCGATAGTGTTTGCCGGTCCTGCGCGATAGCCAGGCGGCGTATTGCTGTGCGTCAGCCCAGCTTACGTTGATCACCGGTTGCCAGCCGCGGCCCCAGCCGGAGTCGCCCGGCCGGCGCTGGCAGCCGCCTGCGGCAACGCATGCATCCCATTCCGCAAAGGTGATTTCGAAACGCCCGACCGCCAGCGGGTAGCCGATGGTCACGACATGTTGCGGACTTCCCGCGGCGGACAGTTCACCCATGATGAATTTGCCTTCCGGCAGCCACACAAGCTCCGGGCAATCGTCGCAATCGCGGAACGCCGTGCCGAAGCGCGGCGGCGCCTTCGAAGCGGACGCGTCGGTGGCCGCGACCTGCCTGAACGCCGCCAATTTTGTCAGCGCCTCGCGCGCCGCGGCCTGTCTTGCTGCAATTTCCCTCGCCGCTGCCTCCCTCGCCGCCGCTTCTTTCGCGGCCGCTTCTTTCGCGGCCGCAAGCTTCGCCGCGACTTCCCGGGCCAGCGCTTCCCTGGCAGCCGCTTCCTTCGCCGCTGCTTCCTTGGCGGCGGCTTCCTTCGCCGCCGACTCCCGCTCGGCCAGTTCCTTCGCCGCCGCGTCTCGCACGGCCGCCTCCCGAATTGCAGCGTCTATCTCCGCGTTTTCCTTTTCTGCCGCGAGCCTCGCCTTCTCCGCCTTCGCTGCCGCCGCTCGAGCCGCCGCCGCCCTGGCGGCCGCGGCTTTTCGCGCCGCCGCCTTTGCCGCCGCGTCCTTGGCATCCGCAGTTGCCTGCCGCGCCTGTTCCATCGCGCGCAGTTTCGCCGCTTCCTTCTCCGCCGCCAGTGCGCGCGCTTCCGCCTTGTTCCGCCTGTGCTGTTCCGCGATTGCCCGCTGGCGTTCGCGCCTTAGCGCGGCATCGGGCGCTGCCGGCTTCTTCGCTTCGGGTGCCGGGACTTTCGGCGGCTCGGAGGTCTCCGTCGGATCGATCACCGACTGCGTTTCGGCCGGCGCCGCGCCGGGCGACAGCCAGCATACGGCGGCGAGCACCGCGGCGCGCATTTTCCCCCGCCGCGTCATGTTCGCATTCCAGTCCAGTCCCGCCAGGTCTGCGCCAGCCATTTGCGCGCCTCCCGGAGCGGCGTGAACCATGGACGCCGCAACACGAGCAGCGCGCTGGCATCGTCATGACCGCCGTTCCTCTTCGCCGCGCGAACCAGGGCATCGCAGATAATTTCCAGCGAGCTGCCGTCACCGATGCCGCTCGACACGACACCCGCGATCTGTTCATCGGAAACGAACTTATGGATGCCGTCCGAGCAAAGCAGCAGCAATTCGCGCTCGCGAATTTGCGCTTTCACGACCGGCGGAACGCCGACGGCGCCGGTACCGACCATGCGCGCCGGGTCGTCGGGCTTGGCGTGCGGAGGCGGCTGTTGGGCCAAGCTGGCATAGGTCTGATCCACCGTGAG
>CAZPNH010000427.1:0-3030 GCA_964587635.1 uncultured Bordetella sp. | reverse complement strand
GCCGAGGGCGAGGCCGAGATCCTGCTGCAACGCGAGGAATACACGCTCGGCAAGCACGGCTGGATCGCGTTCGGACAGGCGCGGTCGGATGCCGCCGAGGTCGTGGAATACTTCTGCGAGTAGCAAAAAAAGGGGCGCCCGAAGGCGCCCCCCCTTTTTTTACACTACAGACACCTGATCAAGCGCCCCCGGCGGTCGCTTCCGCAGCGGGCGCGGTCTCGACCACCGGCAGATCCACCATCGGCGGCTCCGCGGCCTGGTCCTTGCGGACCTTGTGGTATGCCAGGCCGGTGCCCGCCGGGATGAGGCGGCCGACGATGACGTTTTCCTTCAGGCCGCGCAGGCCGTCGCGCTTGCCCATGATGGCCGCCTCGGTCAGCACCCGCGTGGTCTCCTGGAAGGAGGCTGCGGAGATGAACGAATCGGTGGACAGCGACGCCTTGGTGATGCCGAGCAGCATGTACTGGTAGGAAGCGGGCTTCTTGCCCTCTTTCTCCGCCTTCTCGTTCTCCTCCAGCACGTCGGCCTTTTCCGACTGCTCGCCGGTGATATACGAGGTTTCGCCCGGATCGGTAACTTCCACGCGGCGCAGCATCTGGCGCACGATCACCTCGATGTGCTTGTCGTTGATCTTCACGCCCTGCAGGCGGTACACGTCCTGCACCTCGTCGATGATGTAGCGCGCGAGCTCTTCCACGCCCAGCAGCCGCAGCAGGTCGTGCGGGTCCGCCGGGCCGTCGACGATCATCTCGCCCTTGTTCACCACCTGGCCGTCGTGCACCAGCAGGTGCTTTTCCTTGGCGATCAGGTACTCGTGCTGCTGCATCTCGAGATCCGTGATCACCAGGCGTTGCTTGCCCTTGGTGTCCTTGCCGAAGCTCACCGTGCCGGTGACTTCCGCGAGCATGCCGGCGTCCTTCGGCGAGCGCGCCTCGAACAGCTCCGCCACGCGCGGCAGGCCGCCCGTGATGTCGCGGGTCTTGGAGGTCTCCTGCGGAATGCGCGCGAGCACTTCGCCCACGGACACCTGCTGGCCGTCGCGCACCGCGATCACCGCCCCCACCGGGAAGCTGATGTTCACGGCGTGATCCGTCCCCGCGATTTTCACCTCTTCGCCCTTCTCGTTGATCATCTTCACCGAGGGCCGCACGCCCTTGGCCGCCGCGCCGGAGCGCCGCTTCGGGTCGATCACGACCAGCGTCGACAGGCCGGTCACGTCGTCGATCTGCTTGGCGACCGTGGTGCCTTCCTCGACGTGCTCGAACCGCACCGTGCCGGCGTACTCGGTCACGATCGGACGGTGGTGCGGATCCCAGTTGGCCAGCGTGTTGCCGGCCTTGATCTGCTTGCCGTCGGTGACGGACAGCACCGCGCCGTAGGGAACCTTGTGGCGCTCCCTTTCGCGGTGGTTGTCGTCCTCGATGATCACTTCGCCCGAACGCGAAATCACCACCTTGTCGCCCTTGGCGTTCTGCACGTAGCGCATGGTCGGGGTGAAGCGCGCCGTCCCGGAGGACTTCGCCTCGACGTTGTTCTGCACCGCGGTCCGGCTGGCCGCGCCGCCGATGTGGAAGGTCCGCATCGTCAGCTGCGTGCCGGGTTCGCCGATGGACTGCGCGGCAATCACGCCGATCGCCTCGCCGACGTTCACCGGCGAGCCGCGGCCCAGGTCGCGGCCGTAGCACTTCGAGCACACGCCCCAGCGCGTTTCGCAATTGAGGGTGGTGCGCACCTTGACCTCGTCGATGCCGAGGCTGTCGATCAGGTCCACGCCGTCCTCATCGAGCAGCGTGCCGGCCGGGAACAGGATGTCCTGCGTCTCCGGATGCGGCATGTCGACCGCGGTGACGCGACCGAGAATGCGCTCTTTCAGCGCCTCCACGACCTCGCCGCCCTCGACCAGCGCCTTCATCGAAACGCCGTTCTGGGTGCCGCAATCGTCCTCGATCACCACGAGATCCTGCGTCACGTCCACCAGGCGGCGCGTCAGGTAGCCCGAGTTGGCGGTCTTGAGCGCCGTGTCGGCGAGGCCCTTGCGGGCGCCGTGCGTCGAGATGAAGTACTGCAGCACGTTCAGGCCTTCGCGGAAGTTGGCCGTGATCGGCGTCTCGATGATCGAGCCGTCGGGCTTGGCCATCAGGCCGCGCATGCCGGCCAGCTGCCGGATCTGCGCGGCCGAGCCGCGCGCGCCGGAGTCGGCCATCATGTAGATCGAATTGAAGGCTTCCTGGCGCACCTTCTTGCCGTGGCGGTCGATGGTCTCCTCGGTGCCGAGCTGCTCCATCATCACCTTGCCGACCTGCTCGCCGCAGCGCGACCAGATGTCCACCACCTTGTTGTAGCGCTCGCCGACCGTGACCAGGCCGGAGGTGTACTGCGATTCGATTTCCTTCACCTCGGCCTCGGCCGCGGCGATCATTTCCTGCTTCGCCGTCGGGATGCGCATGTCGCTCACGCCGAACGAGATTCCCGCGCGGGTGGCGTAGGTAAAACCGGCCTGCATCAGCTTGTCGGCGAAAATCACCGTTTCGCGCAGCCCGCAGCGCCGGAAGCCGACGTTGATGAGGCGCGAAATTTCCTTCTTCTTGAGCGGCTTGTTGAGCAGTTCGAACGGCAGCCCCGCCGGCAGGATCTCCGACAGCAGCGCGCGGCCGACCGTGGTCTGGTAGCGCGTGACCTTGTCCGTGCGCTCGCCGTCGGCGCCGATTTCGATTTCCTTGATGCGCACCCAGGCTTTCGAATGCAGATCCACCTGGCGCGTCTCGTAGGCGCGCGACACTTCGCCCACGTTGGAGAAGCTCATGCCTTCGCCCTTCGCGTTCACGCGTTCACGCGTGGCGTAGTACAGGCCGAGCACGATGTCCTGCGAGGGCACGATGATCGGCTCGCCGTTGGCGGGCGACAGCACGTTGTTGGAAGCGAGCATCAGCGTGCGCGCTTCCATCTGGGCTTCCAGCGACAGCGGCACATGCACCGCCATCTGGTCGCCGTCGAAGTCGGCGTTGAACGCGGTGCAAACCAGCGGATGCA
>CAZPNH010000426.1:0-3038 GCA_964587635.1 uncultured Bordetella sp. | reverse complement strand
CCGATCTCTGGTGGCGACGCGGCCGCGCGGCGAATTCGGCGAGTACCTGCGCTACTACCTGTCCATCGCGAGCTGGTTCGCCTGGCCTGCCTGGCCGGTGGCGGCCTGGTCGGCATGGACGCTGCGCCGGGAATGGCGCAGCCCGCGCGTCTTCGTGCCGCTCACGGCGGCGGTACTCGCCCTGTTCGCCGTCGCCTGGCTCGGGCCGCAGCAGGACATCAACGTGATCGTGCTGCTCGCGCCGCTCGCGCTGCTGGGCGCGCACGGCGTGGCGCGGCTGCGGCGCGGCGCGGCCAACGCGCTCGACTGGTTCGGCGTGATGACCTTCTCCTTCTTCGCCGCCATCATCTGGGCTGGCTACATGGCGATGATGACCGGCGTGCCGCCGAAAATCGCCAACAACTTCGCCAAGACCTCGCCGGGCTACCTGCCGCAGTTCGAGGCGCTGCACTTCGCGGTCGCGCTCGCGCTCACGGCGGGCTGGCTCTATCTCGCCTTCTTTTCCGCGCCTTCGCCGACGCGCGGCGTGACGCGCTGGGCCGCGGGCACCGCGCTGCTGTGGGGCTGCTTCGCCACGCTGTGGATGCCGTGGGCGGACCACATTAAGAGCTACCGCGGCGTCGCGCTGCAGCTCAGGGCCGCGCTGCCCGGCGCGCCCGGCTGCATCTCGCAGAGCCAGCTCGCCGCGCCGCAGCGCGCGGCGCTCAGCTACCACGCCGGCATCCGCACCGAGCCGCTGCGGCCCCCCCGCGTTTCCGAACCGCCCAACTGCCGTTACCTGATCGTCCAGGGCAGCCCGAAAGAGGAGCGTTCGCCCGGGCCGGGCTGGCGCAAAGTGGCCGAGGCCAACCGCCCCGCCGACCGCGGCGAGCGCTATCGGCTGTATCGTTATGGACCGGGATAAATGCGCGGGATGAATACCACCTCTCCTCTCAGCTGCCCTGCCTGGAAAAAACTCGAAGCGCACGCCGAAAACTGGCGCGGCGCGCAGTTGACCGAACTCTTCGCCAACGACCCGACACGTTCCACCGCCCTTGTCGCGGCAATGCCCGGACTGCAGCTGGATTACTCGCGCCAGCGCGTGGGCGCGCTTACCCTGAAGCTGCTCGCGCAGCTTGCCGCGGAGCGCGGCTTCGAGGAATGGCGCGCCGCGCTCTTTGCCGGCGATAGGATCAACACGAGCGAAGGGCGCGCCGCCTGGCATACCGCGTTGCGCGCGGGAGAAGCGGCGCCGCAGGAAGTGAAGTTGAATCTGCAAAAAGCATTTCAGCTGTGCGAAGCGGTGAGAAAAAACGGCCGGTTCAGGAGAATCATCAATCTCGGCACGGGCGGCTCCGATCTCGGCCCGCACCTGGTCGCCGATGCGCTGGGCGACGGCGTGCTGGACGTGCGCTTCGTCGCCAGCATCGACCCGCTCGACCTCGATCGCGCGCTCGCGGGAGCGGAGCCGGACTCGACGCTGTTTGTCGTCGTTTCGAAGGGCTTCGATACGACGGAGACGATGTCCAACGCGGGAAGGGCGAGGAAATTCCTCAACGGGAAACCCAACCTCTTCGCGGTGACGGCCAACATCGAGGCCGCCAGGCAATTCGGCGCGAGCGAGATCCTGCCGATGTGGGACTGGGTCGGCGGCCGCACCTCGGTCTGGTCCGCGGCGGGATTCAGCGCCATGTGCGCGATCGGCCCCGCGGGCTTCGCGGAATTCCTGGCGGGGGCGCGCGAAGCCGACGGGCATTTTCTGCGTCAGCCCCTGGAGAAGAACATCCCCGCGCTGATGGCGCTGCTGGGCGTGTGGAACGTCAATTTCCTCGGCGCCACCACCCACGCGGTGCTGCCCTACGCGCACGCGCTGCGGCTGCTGCCCGCCTACCTGCAGCAGCTCGAGATGGAATCGAACGGCAAGCGCGTGGACCGCGAGGGGCGCGACATCGCGTACGCGACCGCGCCGGTGGTCTGGGGCGCCGAGGGCACGGCGAGCCAGCATTCCTTCCACCAGCTGCTGCACCAGGGCACGCAGGTCGTGCCGGCGGATTTCGCGGTGGCGGGCGCGGACCCGGTGCTCGACGCCAACGCCGAAGCGCAGGCGCGCGCCCTAGCCTTCGGCACGGGCGGGCAGAACGTGCCGTCCTACCGCCACTATCCCGGCAACCGGCCCTCCAGCACGCTGCGCCTCGAGGGCCTGACCGCGGCGAACCTGGGCCGGCTGATTGCGCTTTACGAGCACAAGGTGTTCACTCAGGGCGTGCTGTGGAACGTCAACAGTTTCGACCAGTGGGGCGTCCAGTTGGGCAAGCAACTGGCGAACGAGATCCTAGGAGGCAAACGCTGATGGACCAGGAAACCTTCAACCTGAGCATCCGCAGGTTCCTGAAAATGGTGGGCGTCAATTCGCAGCGCGAGATCGAGCAGGCCGTCCAGAAAGCGATCGCGTCGCAGCGCATCAAAGGCGACGAGGCGCTCGCGGCGAAGGTGACGCTGGAGATTCCTGCGCTGGGCGTCACGGTGCCATTCGACGGAGAAATAAAGTTAAAATGAAATCCAATGAATAAAGCCCGCGAATTCGACCCGTCCGTGGTCTCCGAGCTGAAGGCCCTGCTCGGCGACCGCGTCTCCACCTCGCACGCGGTGCGCGAGCACCACGGCAAGGACGAGTCCTACTTCCCCTACGCGCTGCCCGACGTGGTGGTGTTCGCGCGCAGCACGGAGGAAGTGCGCGACGTCGTCAACATCTGCCGCACGCACCGCGTGCCGATGATCCCCTACGGCGTCGGCACCTCGCTCGAGGGACATATCCTCGCGGTCCAGGGCGGCGTCTGCATCGATCTGTCGCAGATGAACCAGGTGCTCGCGGTGCACGAATCCGACCTGGACGCGGTGGTGCAGGCGGGCGTGACGCGCAAGCAGCTCAACGAACACATCAAGCATACCGGCCTGTTCTTCCCGGTGGACCCGGGCGCGGACGCGACGCTGGGCGGCATGGCGGCGACGCGCGCCTCGGGCACCAACGCCGTGCGCTACGGCACCATGCGCGAGAACGT
>CAZPNH010000425.1:0-3049 GCA_964587635.1 uncultured Bordetella sp. | reverse complement strand
AATTCCCCTCCGACGAGCTCGAGAGCGACGCGATGGAGAGAATCGGGCTGCGGCTGTTCCGGCCGCCGCTGCCGCCGGTGATCGGGCGCGTCGTAGCGGGCGGGGCGGCGGAACGCGCCGGCCTGCGGGCGGACGACCGGATCCTGCGGGCCGGCGGCAAGCCGCTGGCGACCTGGGAGCAGCTGGTGCAGGCGATACGCGAGCGCCCCGGCGCGGTATTGCGGCTGGTGGTGGAGCGCGGCGACGCGCAGACCAGCGTCGACGTGCTGCCGGACGCGGTGACCGAGAACGGCACGCGCATCGGCCGCATCGGCGCGGCGCCGAGCATTCCGGCGGCGGAGTCGGAGCGCATCGTGATCCGGGTCAGCTACGGCCCGCTCGACAGCCTGGCCAAGGCGGTCGTCAAGACCTGGGACATCTCGATTTTCAGCCTCAAGATGCTCGGCAAGATGCTGGTGGGCGAAATTTCGTGGAAACACCTCTCCGGGCCGGTCACCATCGCCGATTACGCCGGCCAGTCCGCGCAGCTGGGCTGGCTGTCCTACGCCACGTTTCTGGCGCTCATCAGCATCAGCCTCGGGGTGCTGAATCTGCTGCCGATTCCGCTCCTTGATGGCGGGCACTTAATGTATTATTCCATCGAAATATTCAAGGGAAGCCCGGTGTCCGAGCGTGCCATGGAACTCGGACAGCGCGTGGGCATGGCGCTGCTGATGGTGGTCATGGCCTTCGCTTTCTACAACGACCTGAACCGCCTGTTCTCGGGATAGTGATGCGCATTCGTTTGCTCGCCGTCGTCGCCGGCGCCCTGATGCTGTCCACGCTGGCCACCGGCGCGTTCGGCCAGGCGTTCCGCCCCTTCGTCGTCAAGGACATCCGGGTCGAAGGGCTGCAGCGGACCGAGGCCGGCACGGTGTTCAGCTACCTGCCGGTGAAGGTCGGCGAGACGATGACCGAGGAAAAGGCGCAGCAGGCGCTGCGCGCGCTGTTCGCCACCGGCTTTTTCCGCGATGTCCGGCTTGAAGTCGATAACGACGTGCTGGTGGTCATGGTCGAGGAGCGGCCTTCCATCGCGCAGGTCGATTTCGTGGGCGTGAAAGAATTCGAACCCGACAACCTGCGGCGCATCATGCGCGACGCTGGCCTGGCCGATGGCCGGACTTTCGACCGCTCGGTGCTGGACAACGCCGAGCAGGAATTGAAGCGCCAATACCTTTCGCGCGGCCTCTATGCGGCAGAGGTGCAGACCACCGTGACGCCGCTGGAGCGCAACCGCGTCGGCATCACCATCACGGTGACCGAGGGGCAGGTGGCGAAAATCCGCTCGATCAGCATCGTCGGAGTCCAGGCGTTCCGCGAAAGAGAACTGCTTGACCAGGTCGTACTCCGCACGCCCGGATGGCTGACCTGGTACACCAAGGCCGACCAGTATTCCAAACCGAAGCTCGCAGCCGACCTGGAGACGCTCAAGTCGTTCTACCAGAACCGCGGTTACCTCGATTTCAACGTCGAATCGACGCAGGTGTCGATCACGCCGGACAAGCGCGACATCTACATCACCGTCAACATCTTCGAGGGCGAGAAATACTCGGTCTCCGAGGTGAAGCTGGAAGGCCAGATGCTGTTGCCGCGCGAGCAACTCGAGAAGCTCGTGAAGATCAAGCCCGGCGAAGTGTTCTCGCGGCAGCGCCTGACCGAATCCATCAAGGCGATCACCGACCGGCTGGGCAACGAGGGCTACGCCTTCGCCAACGCCAACGCGGTGCCGCAGATCGACAAGGACAAGCGCACCGTCGCCTTCACCTTCCTCGTCGATCCGGGCCGGCGCGTGTACGTGCGACGCATCAACGTCGCGGGCAACACCAAGACGCGCGACGAAGTGGTGCGGCGTGAAATGCGCCAGCTGGAAGGCGCCTATTACGACGCGTCCAAAATCCAGCTGTCGAAAACGCGCATCGACCGCACGCAGTATTTCAAGGACGTGAACGTCGAAACCGTGCCGGTGCCCGAGAGCTCCGACCAGGTGGATGTTATCTACACGGTCGAGGAAAAGCCCACCGGATCGCTGCTGCTTGGCGCCGGTTTTTCCACCGTCGACAAGGTGGTGCTGTCAACCTCCATTACACAAGCGAACATATTCGGCAGCGGCAAGTTCATCGGTTTGAACGTGAGCAGCGGCACGGTGAACCGGACCTATTCGCTCTCGTACCTCGATCCGTATTACACGGTGGACGGCGTGAGCCAGGGCTTCGACGCCTATACCAGGAAGGTAAATGCGTCCACTCTCGCGGTCGGCGCTTACACCACCGACACCGTCGGCGGCGGCGTGAAGTTCGGCTATCCGCTGAACGAAACCGACAGCATCAATTTCAACCTCATCGCGGAAAACGTGAAGCTGGGCATTTTCACCAACAGCCCGCTCAGCTACATCAATTTCTCGACCATCTTCGGCAACAAGTACACCTACGGCAGTGGGGCGGTGGGCTGGGTGCGGGATCGGCGCGACAGCACCATCCTGACCAAGAACGGCTCGCTCACCCGCGCGGGGTTTGAACTTGCGGGCGGCGATTTTCAGTACTACCGGGCGACTTTCGGCGAGCAGTACTTCTATCCCTTAAACCAGAACGTCACCTTGGCCATGAGCGGGGATTTCGGTTACATCCACGCCCTCGGCGGCAAGGAGATCCCGTTCTTCAAGAATTTCTACGTCGGCGGGCCGGGATCGGTGCGCGGCTATTCGGCCTATTCGCTGGGCGTGCAGGATTCGGCCGGTAACGTGCTCGGCGGGACCACGAAAGTCACCGGAAGCACGGAGTTGCTGTTTCCCGTGCCAGGCGCTCAGCAGGACAAGAGTCTCCGGCTGACCACCTTCGTCGACGGCGGCCAGGTCTTCAGTTCCGGTCCGCTCGCGGCCGGGAACGTGTCGGGAGGAGGTTTGCGTTTTTCGGCAGGCGTCGGCCTCGCCTGGAGTTCGCCCTTCGGTCCGCTGAAAATCTCCCTGGCGCAGCCGCTGAACGCCAGGAACGGCTTTGACAGGATCGAGAGGTTA
>CAZPNH010000424.1:0-3052 GCA_964587635.1 uncultured Bordetella sp. | reverse complement strand
CGCCTCCTACCCGCACCAGCTCTCGGGCGGCCAGCGCCAGCGCATCATGATCGCCATGGCGCTGGTGCTGGAGCCCGCGCTGCTGATCGCCGACGAGCCGACCACGGCGCTGGACGTCACCACCCAGGCGCAGATCCTGAATTTGATCCTGGCATTGCAGAAAAAGCACGGCACGGGCGTGCTGTTCATCACGCACGACTTCGGCGTGGTGGCGGAAATCGCGCACCGCGTGGCGGTGCTGCGCCTGGGCGAGCTGGTCGAACTGGGAACGCGCGACGAGGTGCTGAAGAATCCGCGGCACGAGTACACGAAGATGCTCATCGGGTCGGTGCCCACGCTGAAACCGCATGGGCGCGCGGCAAACGCGGACGCGCCCGTGGTTCTGCAGACGAGAAATCTTTGCAAAACCTACGGCGCGCGCGGCTGGTTCGGGCCCGGCCGCCAGGTGCGCGCCGTGGAGGACGTGACGCTGGAAGTGCGCCGCGGCCAGACGCTGGGCATCGTCGGCGAATCCGGCTCGGGCAAGTCCACCGTCGCACGCTGCATCGTGCGCCTCGTGGACCCGAGTTCGGGCGAGATCCGCATCGGCGGCACCGAAATCGCCACCATGGGCGCGGCCGCACTGCGGCCGCTGCGCCGCCGGGTGCAGATCGTGTTCCAGGACCCCTACCGTTCCCTCAACCCGCGGCGCACCGTGGGCGAGGCGATCATCGAAGGGCCGGTCAACTACGGCGTCGCGCGCGCCGAGGCGCTCGAGCGCGCGCGCAAGCTGCTTGACCTCGTGCGCATGGACGCCTCCGCGCTCGGACGGTATCCGCACCAGTTCTCCGGCGGCCAGCGCCAGAGAATCTGCATCGCGCGCGCGCTGGCGATGGAGCCCGAGCTGCTGGTCGCCGACGAGGCGGTGTCGGCGCTGGACGTCTCGGTGCAGGCGCAGGTGCTGCAGCTGCTGGAGGAAATCCGCACCCGCCTGAATCTCGCGATGCTGTTCATCACCCACGACCTGCGCGTCGCCGCGCAGGTCTGCGACCGGGTGGCGGTGATGTCGCAGGGCCGCGTGGTGGAATACGGCCCGGCGGAGGAAATCTTCCTGCGGCCGCAGCACGCTTATACCCGCGCGCTGTTCGACGCCGCACCGGGGCGGGATTTCGCGTTCGGACCCACGTAGAATCCGGGTCGATGGACAGTCTGGACCGATCCAGGATCGCGTTGGGCATTCATCTCCCGGGGCTCGACGTACGGGTGATGGAACGCTGCACGTCCACGAACGCTGTGCTGCTGGCTGAAAAATCCGACCACCCGGTCCTGCTGGCGGCGGAAGAACAGACCGCCGGCCGCGGCCAGCACGGCCGCAAGTGGCGCTCAGCGCCCGGCGCGGGCGCGACCTTTTCCCTGCGGCGGCGCATGCGCTGCACGCCGCAGGTGCTGGCCGGGCTCTCGCTCGCCGTCGGCGTGGCCGCGGCGCGCGCGCTGCACGGCCTGGGCGCGGGAAAAATCGCCCTGAAGTGGCCGAACGACCTGCTGGCCGGAGAGAAGCGTGCGGGCGCCAAGCTGGGCGGCATCCTGATCGAGACGCGCATCCAGGGCGGCTCGGTGGTGGCGGTCGTCGGCATCGGCATCAATTGCCGCCCGCTGGGCGCGCTGGGGGTGCAATTGCGCCGCGACGTCACGGCGCTGGACGAACTGGTGCGGCCCGCGCTCGAACGCAACGCAGTCATCGCCGCGGTGGCGGGGGAAGTGCTCGCCGCACTGCAGGCCTACGAGAGCGCGGGATTGCCGGCCTTCGCCGCCGACTGGCGCGCGCTGCACGCGCACGAAGGCCGGCGCCTGCGCGTGCGCCTCGCCGACGGCCGCACCATCAGCGGCATCGCCGACGGCCTCGCGCCCAGCGGCGCGCTGCGCCTGCAGACGCGCGGCGGCACGCGCGACGTGGCGAGCGGCCGCATCCTCTCGGCGGCGGCGCCGTGATCCTCGCCATCGACGCGGGCAATTCGCGCGTGAAATGGGGCTGGTATGAAAACGACGCGCGCGGCGTCGGCGGCTGGTCGAGCATCGCCACCGTCTCGCTGATCGAATTCGCCGCCTCGAGCGACCACGTCAATCCTTTTTCCGCCACGCACGACAACCCGGCGCGCATCGTCATCTCGAACGTCGCCGGCGAAGGCGCGCACCAGCTGCTGGTGAACTGGACCAGCATCTTCGAGGCGGAGCCGCTGTGGCTGAAGGGCGAAGCGCGCGCCTGCGGCGTCGCCAACGGCTACGAGAAGCCCGATCAGCTCGGCCCGGACCGCTGGGCCGCGCTGATAGCGGCCCGGACGCTCGAGCCGGGGCGCGCCTGCCTGGTGGTCAACGCCGGCACCGCGACCACGGTGGACGCGCTGTCGGAAGCGGGCGAATTCCTCGGCGGCCTGATCCTGCCCGGCGTGGACCTCATGCGCTTCGTGCTGCACGAACACACCGGCCGCCTGCCGCTGCAGGAGGGGCGCTTCGTCAAGGCGCCGCGCAACACCGTCGACGCGATCGAAAGCGGCTGCCGCCACGCCCAGGCGGGCGCGGTGGAGCGCATGCACCGCGCGATGGGCGGCAAGCTCGCCTGCCTGGTCTCCGGCGGCGGCGGCAAGGCGCTCATCGAGCGCCTCGACCTGCCCTGCCGCTACGTGGAGAACCTGGTGCTCGAGGGCCTGGCGCAGATAGGTAGAGAAGCATGACCCGCCGGCAGCAAGCGCGCCTTCCGACGCAATGAGAGCGTTTTTCCTGCTGCTGCTCGCCGTCAACCTGGCTTTCTTCGCCTGGGTGAAGTACTACGCGCCCTCGGACAGCGCGCGGGACTCCGAACCGCTGCGCCGCCAGATCAAGCCGGACAGCATCCGCATCCTCGCCGGCGCCGAGCTCGCCGGGCTGCCGGTGCTCAAGCCGAAACCGCCCGTGGAAGCGCCCGCGGCACAGGCAGCCTGCATCGAATGGGGCGGGTTCGCCATCGCCGAGGGGCCGCGCGCCGAGAAGGCGCTCGAGCCGCTGGCGCTGGGCGCGCGCCTGTCGCAGCGGCGCAGCG
>CAZPNH010000423.1:0-3065 GCA_964587635.1 uncultured Bordetella sp. | reverse complement strand
ACGAGGATGGGCCCGTTCAGCACGGAGGCGACGGCAGCGCACTCGGCATCGCCGATCAGGGGCCGCCCGAACGGAATCTCGCGCCTGGCCTCCGCTACCGCGCTCGTCGGCGCCGGTTTGCTCATCGGATGGGCTCCCATTCGACAGGCGTGACCTTGCCGCTCGCCACGGCTTTATCGATTGCAAAACAGACTTCCATGGTGTGCATTACGTCATTCTCCGTAACCGTGGCCGGCGTGCCGCTGAGGATCCGCTCCACGAACGCCGGTATCAGCGCGCCCTTGGCCACACCCGGGTAGGCGGTGGCGACACGTTCCGGCGCGACGCCCGGATCGCGAGAGCGCCAGATCCGCGCCTCGTCGAATCCATTCTCGAACGTCGCCCGCGTGCCGTACGCAAGCAACCGGTGAAAGTGCGGAAACACGCAGCCGAAGTTCGCTGTCACCTTCGCCATCGACCGGTCCTCGAACCGCAGTATCGCCAGCACCGTGTCGGCCCCGCGGAACGGCGTACCGCGGGTGCAGATATCGTTGCCGAACGCAGCCACCTCGAGCACCCGCTTGCCGGTGAGCCAGAGCAGCAGATCCACCACGTGGACTCCCCCGCCCAGCATCACCGAGTAATCCGGGATCCGGCCCCGCCAGCCCGAAACGAGCTTCTCGATGCGCCCGTAATTATAGTCAGCTTCCAGGCAATACAGGTCGCCCAGGTCCCCGTCCCGGACGCGGCGGCGCAAGTCCACGAAGCGTGGCGATGCGCGCAGCACCAGATTCGCGGACAACGCGAGCACGGGGTTTGCTTCGAGGCGCGCGCGGATGCCGGCCAGTTCCTCCGGCCGCAGGCATAGCGGCTTCTCGACGAAAAGGTGCTTGCCACCGTCGAACGCCGCGATGATCTGGCCGTAGTGGGCATCGTCCGGGCTCGCGATGCTGACCACGTCGATGTCCCCGCGCGCCAGAAGCGCGAAGGGGTCCTCCATCACATCGAGGTCCGGATACTTTGCCGCCGCCGCCTTGCAGCGCTCCGGGTCGGTATCGCTCAACGCGACGACGCGGCAATCGCGGTGCGCGCGGTATCCGGCAATGTGCTGCTCTCCGACGCCCAGCCCGATCACGCCAGCACGCAGGGTGCGCTTCATCGCCCTGTCACCGCACCGGCGCCCGCTACGGCAGTCTTGTACATCCGCACCAGTTCCTCCACGCCGTATTGTCGCTGCGGACGGGTCATGGCGCCCGCGATGCGCTCCATCACGGCGAAATCCTCGGCCGTATCGACGCACAGGCGCACGTCCGCGGCCGGCGAAGGAGAGCGGAATCCGCGGATGCGGAATTCGCCGGGGTGGGCGTAGAAATAGGGCGTGACGTGCTCGCGTTCCGCGGCCTGCAGCGGGAGTGCGTCGATACGCCGCAGCGCCGCAGCGGCAATCGCCTCGACGGACTGGCCCCTGGGAAAACTGCGCTCGACGACGTTGCTCGCGAGGTCGACGCCCTCGCCGCACGCCCGCAGCGCCTCGGAAACCAGCGCCGGATCGAGCAGCGGGCTGTCGCCGCTCACCCGCACCACCACGTCCAGGCTGAAGGCCCCGGCGGCGCCGACGTACCTTGCCAGCACGTTGTCGAGCGGACCGCGATGCACCGCCGCGCCCGCGCTCCGCGCGAAGGCAGCCACGGCATCGTCCTCGGCGCCGTCGCCGGTCGCGAGAACGACGCATTCCGGCCCCGGCACCGCCTGCATGCGTTCGATCAACCAGCCGAGCAAGGGCTTGCCCAGCAACGGCCGCAGCACCTTGCCGGGCAGACGCCGCGAAGAGTAGCGCGCCTGGATGACGATGCCGCTCCTCATGCGGGCGAATCATCCAGAACGACGGTTTCCCCGCCGCGCGCCGCCGAATCCGCCGCAACTCCCAGCAGGCGTTGCACGCGCGCCCCGGCTTCGAACCCGGGAAAGCATGGCGCGCGGCGCGCGGCGCAGTCGACAAAGCGCGCCGCCAGCCGGCGAAACGGTTCGATGCGCCAGTCGACACCCGGTTGCAGCATGTCCGCGGCGACCACCGAGCGCCCCTCCGCCGCCTCGCGCACGAGTTCCAGCGCACCGCCGTTGCCGCGTTCCTCGAGGACGAGGCGCGCCTGCGGCAGCAGGACTTCCCAAACCTGCGCCGTGTCGTCGGCGGCGTTGTCCAGATCGATCTGCAGCGATACGCCGCCGCGCGTCACCGCGGCG
Source organism: uncultured Bordetella sp. (assembly GCA_964587635.1). Taxonomy (GTDB): domain Bacteria; phylum Pseudomonadota; class Gammaproteobacteria; order Burkholderiales; family SG8-39; genus RBG-16-66-20. The sequence goes on along the minus strand of CAZPNH010000423.1, from coordinate 845 downwards.
AGCGAGGCACGATCCTCGGCGGGGTCGGCGCCCGGGGGCGCGAATGCCCGGGTCCGGTCGCAACTGTACCGGGCCTCGATCGAGGCGATCGGGCCGAACATCCATTCGGCCAGGAAGAAGACATGGGAACCGAGCAGGTTCATGACGCCGCCGTGCTGCGCGCGGTCCGTCTTCCAGCTCCACGCCTGCCGGCTGTGCGCGTAGGAGCGCGTGCGCCATCGCACCCGCACCGATTGCACGGGCCCCGCGCCCACCTGGCGCTTGAGTTCGCGAAAGCTGTCCAGTTCCGCAAGCTCGAAATCCACGGCGGTGGTCGTTCCCTGCGCGCGCCTCGCCATGGCCGCGGCGCGGCCCGCGTTTTCCGCGAGCGGCTTTTCCGCCAGCACGGCCAGGCCGCGCTCCAGCGCCCGCAGGCTCGCCGCCGCGCCCAGGCCGGGCGGCAGGGCAATGGACACCGCCTGACCGGCCTGATCGCGGATGAATTTCCCCTCGTCGTGACTCGCGATGATGTGGAGCACCTTGGGGTCGTACGCAGCAAGCGTTGTTTTGTGCTGGCGGCCACGCAGGGACTCGACTCGCTTACCCAACGGCTGGGGATTGTCGGTGGCCGTGCAATAGTCAACCATTTCAATACGACAATTCTGATGCGTGTTCGGGAAGCCGAAACTGCGACCTTCGCATATTTGGCCTTGGGCAACCGGAAAGAACCTGTTCGCTCGTCCCGCAGGGACGAAACTTCGACCTATGGATTCGTCGCCTGGTTGCAACCAGGCCGCAAGAATTCTTATACCGAAGTGCCAATCTGCCCCGTGGGCGCGTTGAGCCGCCTGGCTCCCCACCAGGCT
>CAZPNH010000422.1:0-3072 GCA_964587635.1 uncultured Bordetella sp. | reverse complement strand
GATGAACTCGCGCCCGAGGACAAGCTGGCGGTTTCCCGCGCGCGGAAGATCCAGCGCTTCCTGTCGCAGCCGTTCACCGTGGCGCAGAACTTCACCGGCACCCCGGGCAAGTACGTTTCGCTCAAGGACACCATCAAGGGCTTCAAGATGATCGTCAACGGCGAATGCGACGCGCTGCCCGAGAAGGCGTTCTACATGGTCGGCGCGATCGAGGAAGCGTTCGAGAAGGCGAAGACCCTTCAATAGGGACATGCCTCATGGCCGCTAGCACCATCCACGTTGACGTCGTCAGTGCCGAAGCCGCGATATTTTCCGGCGAGGCGGAGTTCGTCGTGCTGCCCGGCGAATCGGGCGAGCTCGGCATCTACCCGCGCCATACACCGCTGATCACGCGCATCAAGCCAGGCCTCGTCGAGATTACGCCACCGGGCGGAGGTGAGAAGCAGTCGATCTTCATTGCGGGCGGCATTCTCGAAGTTCAGCCCAAGGTGATCACCGTGCTGGCGGATACCGCCATTCGCGGCAAGGACCTCGACGAAGCAAAAGCGAACGAGGCCTTGCAGAAAGCCAAGGATGCTCTGGCGAGTGCGCAGGACAAGCAGGAGATCGCCACGCTGCAGGCGGAATTCGCCATGCAAGCCGCGCAGATTGCCGCTATCCGTAAACTGCGGAAAAAATAACCTAGAGCAGCAAGCTCGGATTGCGCAGATTCTGGTCGCAATCGATCAGATTGATCTGCTTCACCAGGATTTTCCAGCCGCCGCCGTCGCGCGCCAGGCGGTGCACGTTCCAGCCTGAGAACAATCGCGTTTCCCCGTTGCGGAATTCCGTGATCAGGAACGTGGAGCGCACCATGCAGACGGCATCGCTATCGCCGCGGAACGCTTCGACATTGGAGACGATCCTGCTGGTGCGCGACTGCGGCACCTGCGACCACGCGTAGCCGGTGCGCAGGCGGTAGATCCTGCCCTCGAGCTGGTGCCGATCATCGAACGCCACTGCAATTTCGCGCTTTGGATCGCCGCCCGCTGAGCCCGGGATCCAGAACAGGCATTCGGCCGCGAAGAGCGCGAGCCAGTCTTCGAAGCGGCCTTCATCCAGCAGCCGGGCTTCCAGGTGAAGCATTCCCCGGCAGCTCTCCAGCAGCGCCGGATCGCCGATGCGCCGCTCTTCCCGCTGCCAGTCCGTGAATCCTGCCGCCAGGTCGCGGTAGAACGCGTCGTCTACGTAGCTCACGGCGCTCGCTTTACCGAGAGCACCGGGCTGGCCTTCATCAGCTCTTTCCAGTGGTGGATGTAGAGCCGCATGAACACCTCGTCGGTCGCCGGTCCGGTCACGATGCCGCGCTCGTCCGTGGTGATGCGGCCGGGGATATCCATGCCGCGGTGCATGTAGACCCATTCGTCTTCCTGCGCAGCGAGTCCCTTCTGGATTTCCTCGAAATTGCTGAGGTCGTCTACCTCTCCGAAGGTAGGAAAGCCTTCCTGGGTGCGCAGGCGCAGCGCGTTGATGTCTTCGGCGACACCGGACGGGATGTCCGGGCCATCCACGATCGCCGTGCCGTACCAGACGGTGTCGGTTTCATCGACCGAGACGGGCTCCAGCACCTGGATGTGATTGCCGAGGATCAACAGATTCGGGAAGATCGTCAGGTTGATGGGCTCGGAGGAGGCGAGGTCCAGCCAGCGGTCGGCATCCTTGCCCAGGCGCTCGCGCAGCTTCTTCTCGTAGCGCTCCTTGCCCGGATGCGCGCCCTCGATCTCCCACAGCGCGCCGGGCCGCTTCTCCACGTTCGGCCGCTTGTCCTTGAGGTGGTGGCCGCGGCCGTAGCAGCGGCAATACATCGGCGCTTCGTCCGGTTTTGACTTGTAGTACGACATGCCTTTGTTCGGATCCTTCTCGTCCCGATTCTCCATTTCCAGCAGCGAGCGGTGCGAGAACACCACGTGATAGCCATCGCAGGAATTGTCGTAGGCGAGTTTCCAGTTGCCCTTGTACTTGAGGCGGTTGGCGCCGCACACGGCGATGCGGCCGCCCGGATTGCGGTCGATCCAGTCATCGAGCGGGCGCGCCGCTTCGCCGAGATATTCCGGCAGCGGCGGCATCTCCGGGTTCAGCGTGCCGAAGATGAAGCCGCGGTAGCTCTCGACGCGCGGCACCTGCGCCAGGTTGAATTTGTCGTCCTTGAAGTCGCAGGCATAGCCGTCGGGCCAGGGCACGCCGGCAAGCTTGCCGCTGTTGAGGAACGTCCAGCCGTGGTACGGGCACTGGAAGGCCTTGGCCGAGCCGCTCGCCGCGCGGCAGACCGTCGAGCCGCGGTGGGTGCAGCGGTTGTAGAGGGCGCGCAGCCTGCCGGCGCTGTCGCGCAGCAGAATCACCGGACGCAGGCCGAGCTTGGTGGCGATGAAGTCGTCGTTCTTCGGGATCTGGCTTTCGTGCCCGAGGTAGACCCAGACCGCGCCGAACACCTTGGTCATCTCCTCGTGGAAAACCGCCGGATCCGTGTAGAGGACGCGGTGCGCGCGGTCGGCCTGCACCAGCGCGTCCCAGTCGTGCAGCGGCCTAGAAGAAATCGAAATATTCATTCTGCTCCCAGGCGGTAGGCTCCTCGGGCATGTCCTCGATGCGGCTCTGTTCCAGGAACTGCCCGAACCGCATGGCTTCGTTGCCTTTGAGTTTCAGGTAGTAGTCGACAAAGGTATCGCCAAGCCGCTTGCGAAACAACGCGTCGCGATCCAAGGCTTCCAGCGCTTCGATCAGCCGGGTCGGCAGCATCGTGCGCTTTGCGGAATAGGCGTCTTCGTCCTGCGGGCCGGGGTCGAGCTTGCGCTCCATGCCGTCGAGGCCCGACACAATCTGCGAGGCGATGAACAGATAGGGATTGGCAGCCGGCTCGCCCATGCGATTCTCCAGGCGCGTCGTCGGATCCCCCGCGCCACCCAGCGCCCTCACCATGGTGCCGCGGTGATCGTAAGCCCAGCCCGCGCGGTCGGGCGCCAGCGAGTTCGGCTTGAAGCGCCGGTAGCCGTTCACCGTCGGCGTGGCGAATACCGTCGCCGCCACCGCGTTCGC
>CAZPNH010000421.1:0-3073 GCA_964587635.1 uncultured Bordetella sp. | reverse complement strand
TGCTGTTCTCCGTGTCAGCCCGCGAGCTTGCCGAGCAGTTTTCTGATGGTGGCGCGTTCGCGCGGCGCCAGCCGCGCCGCGATCGCCTCGTCGTTGGACCGCACGCGGCGGTTTAGTTCACGCAGGCGCGCCTCGCCCCTGCGGGTCAGGTAAAGCCCCCACGCCCGCCCGTCGTCGGGCCGGCTGCGCCGCTCCGCGAGGCCGCGTTTCTCCATCCAGTTGGCCAGTATCATGACGCCGGAACGCGCGGTGCCCAGCGCCGCGCCCAGCGCGGACTGGGTCAGGCCGGGGTTGGCGCGCACGATGACCAGCGCCGTGTAGCGCGCCGGCGTGATGTCCAGCCGGGCCGTGGCGCGGTGGAACGCGGCGAATCCGGCCAGCTGCGCGCGCCGCAGCATGTAGCCGAGGTGCTCGTCGAGGTCGCCGTAGCAGAGTCCGGAGGGCCGTTTCATCGTTGACCGGAAAATTGTAATGCTATATAACGATCTGCACTTCCAGGAGGAGGAAAAAGAATGAATCGTCGCGACTTCAACAAGGCCGCCGCCGCGGTCGGCGCCGCCGCCGCGTTTTCCCCGCTCAACGTGCGCGCCCAGGCGCAGAAGCTGAAAGTCGGCGTGCTGCTGCCGCGCTCCGGCTTCCAGGGCCTCATCGGCCAGTCCTGCCAGAAAGGCGCGGACCTCGCGCCCGGCGTGATCAAGCAGCTGCTCGGCGTGGACATCGAGCTGATGAACGCCGACACGGAGACCAACGTGGACACGGCGCGAACGCGGGCTGAAAGGCTCATACAAGAAGGCGCCAACGTGCTGGTCGGCCCCTTCGACTCCGGCGCCGCGGGCGCGATCGCCCAGGTGGCCGAGCAGCGCGGCGTGCCGTTCGTCATCAACATCGCCGCCGCCCCGCCGATCACCGAGCAAGGCTACAAGTTCGTGTTCCGCAATTTCCCGACCGCGGTGGACCTCACGGTGAACGGCCTGGCGCTGATCGGGGACCTGTTCCGCGCCACCAACACCGTGCCGCGCACCGCCGTGTTCATGCACGTCAACGACACCTTCGGCCAGGCGATGTTCAAGGGCATCAGCGCCACGCTGCCGCGCCTCACGCAGCTGCCGTTCAAGATCGTCGACACGATTTCCTACGACCCGGCCGCCAGGGACCTGACGGTGGAAGTATCGAAGGCGAAAGCCGCCAACGCCGACTTCCTGCTGCTGGTCTGCCGCCTGAACGACGCCATCATCCTGCGCCGCGAGATGGTCAAGCAGCGCTGGTTCCCGATGGGCGTGGTGAGCCCGGGATCGCCCGGCATGTACGAGGAGCAGTTCTCCAAGGCGCTCGGCCCCATCGCCAACTACTGCATCTCGAACGCGCCCTGGTTCAACCCGAAGACCAACATGACCAAGGTGGTGAAGGCCGCCTTCGCCAAGCAGAACCCGAAGGACAACTTCGTGTTCCACGGCACCAACGTGGTCTATACCTACGAGTCGATCCTCGTCGCCGCCGACGCGTTCAAGCGCGCGAAGAGCACCGATCCCAAGGCGCTGGCCGACGCCATCCGCCAGACCAACATCACCGACCGCACGGTGCTGGGCGGTCCGCTCAAGTTCAACGCCAAGGGCCAGGTGGAAGGCAATCTCTCGGCCTGCACGCAGAACCTGAACGGCGAGCCGAGAGTGGTGCTGCCTGTTGAAGCGGCCGAAGCGAAGGCCGTATTTCCCGCGCCCGATTACAAGAAGGCGTAGGCAGGCGGCGTAGAAGCCCGCCTTAATTCGTGCCGCTTGATCTCGTAATCAACGTCACCATCGCCGGTGTGCTCACCGGCATGGTGTACGGGCTGATGGCGCTCGGCCTGTCGGTCATCTTCGGTGTCGTGCGCGTGGTCAATTTCGCCCACGGCGAAATGATGACCATCGCCATGTATGCCGCGGTGGCGATGTTCTCCGCCTGGGGCATCGACCCGTTCATCGCCGCCATCCCGATCGCCGCCGGCTTCTTCGTGCTCGGCTACCTGATGCAGGCCGGGCTCATCAACCCCTTCATCACGCGCCCCGAGCATTCGCAGTTCATGCTCATGGTGGCCGTCGCCATCATCATGGTGAACGGCATGCTCATGGCCTTCGGGCCGGACGCGCGCAACGTGCAGATCAGCTACCAGCTCGATTCCTGGGAGATCGGCAAGATCCTGCTCGACAAGCCGCGCGTCTACGCCGCGGGGATGGCGCTGGCGACCAGCGCGGCGCTGTTTTCCTTCTTCAAATTCACGCTGACCGGCAAGGCCATCCGCGCCTGCGCCGACAACAACCTGGGCGCGCGCGTGGTCGGCCTGAACGTGAAGCACCTCTACGCCCTCACCTTCGGCCTGGGCTCGGCCTGCGTGGCCGTCGCCGGCTGCATGATGATCCTGTTCCTCGACGTGACACCCAGCCTCGGGCCCGGCTATACGCTGCTCGCGTTCATCATCGTCATCGTCGGCGGCCTGGGCTCGCTGACCGGCGCGCTGCTGGGCGGCGTGCTGATCGGCCTGTCGGAAGCGCTCGCGGGCCTGTTCATCCAGCCGTCGGCGAAAAGCATGTTCGGCTTCGCGCTGCTCATCCTGGTGCTGCTGTTCCGCCCCCAGGGACTGATGGGCAAGAAATCGTGACCCGCCGCATGCTGGCACCGCTCGCGATCCTGGGCATCTTCCTGCTGGCCCTGCCGTGGGTCGTGAATCCCTACATTCTTTCGGTCGCGACGCTCATCCTCTACCTCGCCTATACGGGCCAGGCGTGGAACGTGATGATGGGCTTCGCCGGCCAGCTGTCGCTCGGGCACTCGCTCTACGTCGGGGTCGGCGCCTACGCCTCGGCGGCGCTGTTCGTGCACTACGGCATCGGCCCCTGGGCGGGCATCTGGGTCTCCATCGCGCTGTGCGTCGCGCTGGGCTCGGCGATCGGTTTCCTCGCCTTCCGCTTCGGCATCTCCGGGGTGTATTTCGCGCTGCTGACCATCGCCTTCTGCGAATTCACGCGCGTCGGCTTCGACCACCTGCAGTGGACCGGCGGCTCGGGCGGCCTGTTCCTCAAGGTGGCGCAGCGCGACC
>CAZPNH010000420.1:0-3079 GCA_964587635.1 uncultured Bordetella sp. | reverse complement strand
GGCGGCCTTGAGCTGCGCCAGTTCGCGCGCCACCGGATCGGACAACGATCCCAGCGACACGCTGTAGCCAACATACAGGGCAGCCAGCAGCAGCGCGGCGCCCGAAGCGGCGGCCCAGAGCGCGAGACCGCCGCGCGGGCGCAGCGCGGGCGCCGTCACGCCGCGCCAGTGTCCGGAGAGTTCGCCGTCGCGCGGCGCCTGCGGCTGGCGGATCAGGCCCAGCAGCTTGCCGCGCAGCTCGGTCAGCGCCTGGCGGCCGCCCTCGGCGTCCCGGTAGCGCCCTTCGAAGCCGAGCGCGAGGCAGGCGTAGAAAAATTCCAGCAAGGCGGCGTTCGCCGCCGGGTCGGCGGAGAATTTGTCCAGCAGCGCGAAGAATTGCTCCGCGCCGTTGCTGTCGCCGTGCCGCTCCGCCAGCAGGCCGCCGCCGGCCCAGCCGGCCCCCCAGGGCGTGGAGGCGGCCGACTCGTCCAGCAGCGCGCAGAGCGCATAGCTGGCGGCCGAAATGGTTTCCTCGCCGAACCCCGCGGCGCGCGCTTCGCGCTCGAAATCGTCGATGCTCCCGCGCAAGCTGGCGCGCAAGCCCGCGGGATCGGGATGCCGGAGCGCGTGCCGGATCTGCGGTACCACCGCGAGCACGGGATTCGCCGCGGCGACCAGGGGATTGATGCCGCCCAGCGCACCGACGTCAGCGACGGCGGCTTCGCGCCCTGCCGGCGGCGCGGACGGCAGCGGCGCGGGAACGGCGTCGCGCTTGCGGCCCGGCGTCGGAATCGCGATCGTCGCCTCGGGGTCGGGTTCGGATTCGGCAGGTTCCGCGGCCGGCGACGTGATCATCACCGTGGCGTCGTCGTCGGCCTGCCCCGCACGTGGCGCGGGCATCATCACGGTCGCGTCGTCGTCCGCGTTTTCCGGGCGTGGCGCCGGCATCATCACCGTGGCGTAATCGTCCGCGCGCGGGACCGGGATCATCACCGTGGCGTCGTCATCGGCATTTGCCGGACGCTGCGCCGGCATCATCACGGTGGCATCGGGGTCAACGCCGTCCTTGGGGCGCTCGCTCATCGCAAGTCCTGGTTATGACCCTTGTGTTCCATCCAGCCTCGCGGAACCGCTGGCCGGCTTGTTGCTAGGCTTCAGCGCTTGCCGGAAAGTTCGACCGTCTCGCCGAGTTCGCGCGCCTTGCTGTACCACGACAGCGCTTCCTGGTAGTCGCGCGTCACGCCCGGCGCCCCCTTGTCGTACAGTTCGCCGAGCCGCTTCGCCGCCTTGCCGCTGCCGTCGCGCGCCGCGCGGCGATACATCCGGATCGCCGCGTTCGCATCGCTGCCTTCCGTCGCCAGGGCCTTCTGGTACAGCGCGTCCGCGTCCGAAGCGCCGCCCTTGGCCGCTGCCGCGGCCGGCGCCGCGGGTGCCGCCGCGGCGCCCGGGGATGCCGCCGCCGCGACGACGTTCGGCGACACTGCGGCGACCTGCTCCACCGGCTTGCCGAGCGCCTTGGCGGCGACTTCGGCATCGTGCTGTGCTTCCCGCTCCGAGCGCGACAGCGCGCGCGGCGCCTTGGTGGTATCGGCCTTGGCGGCAGTGTCCGTTTTCGGCGCAGCCGCGGGCGCGGGCGCCGTCGCGGCGGCGGTCTCCTGCTTCGGCGCAGGCGCGGGCGCCGCGGCGGCTTCCGTCTTGGTATCGGTCTTGGCCGGCGTGGCGGAGGACTGCTTGGCGGCGCTGGCGGCATCCTGCGCCTTCTTGCGCGCGTCGGCCGCGGCCGCTTCACGCTGCTTGACGAGTTCGGCCTGCTTCTTCGCTTCCTCTTCCGCGCGCCGTCCCGCTTCCTGCGCTTCCTTCAGCTTGGCGGTGTCGCCCGACTTGCGCGCGGCTTCTTCGTCCGCGCGCGCCTTCTCGATCGCCTTCAGCGCATCGAGCTGCTTGGACTGGGCTTCCTTGAGTTCTTCGGACGCCTTGGTCGCCGTCTCGAGCGCGGCCGTCAGGGCCGCCTGCTTCTCGAGATTGCCCTTGTTGAAGTAGTACCAGGCGCCGCCGCCGACCAGAGCGATGGCGACGATGGCGCCGATCACCGTGCCGATCGGCATCTTCGCCTTGGGCGCCTCGGCCAGCTTCTTCTTCAGTTCAGCCTCGCGCTTGGCCGCCTCCGCCTCGCGCCTGGCGGCCTCGGCTTCCTTCTTCGCGCGCTCCTCGGCTTCCTTCTTCGCGCGCGCTTCCGCCTCGGCGCGCGCCTTGGCGTCCGCCTCGCGCCGCGCTTTCTCCTCGAGCTCACGCTTGGCCCGCGCCTCCGCCTCGGCCTTGGCGCGCAGCTCCGCGTCCTTCTTCGCCTTCTCCTCCAGGTCGCGCCGCGCCTTGGCTTCGGCATCGGCCTTCGCCTTGGCCTCGGCTTCGCGCTTCTGGTATTCCGCCTCGCGCCTGGCCAGTTCGGCCTGCGCTTCCTTCTTCGCCTTCTCGATCGCCTCGAGCCGGGCTTTTTCCTCGGCGATGGCGCGCGCCTTGGCCTCGGCTTCGCGCTTGGCGTCGGCTTCCGCGCGCGCCTTGGCCTCGGCCTCCTGCCGCGCCGCGGCTTCCGCCTCGCGCTTCTTGTATTCGGCTTCCTTCGCCGCGAGCTGGGCCTCGAGCTTGGCCTTCTCCTCGGCCAGCTTCTGCTTCACCTCGGCTTCGCGCTTGGCGGCCTCCTCGGCCTCCTTCTTTTCCTGCTCGGCGGCCGCCTTGGCCTTGGCGCCGGTTTCCTCCGGCTCGACGCCGCGCAGCTTGGCGATCTTGCGCTTCGCCAGCGCGGCATAGATGCCGGCCGGGAACTGCTGCACGTAGAGCTCGAAGTCGTCCGGGTCGTTGCCGTCCTTGATGGCGCGCCAGAATTCAAGCTCGACTTCCTGGCTGCCCGTGGCGCTGGTGCCTCCCTTGGTGGCGTCCGGCTTCGCGGCCGCCGCCTGCGGGTTGAGCTTGGGCATCGAGCCCATGTCGGCCATCGAGCCGACGACCGTCTTGTCGGACTCGTCCTCGTCCGACTTTCCCACGAGCGCGCGCGTGAGCGCGATGCCGAACTCCATCGCCGACTGGTAGCGGCCCGCGACGCTCT
>CAZPNH010000419.1:0-3083 GCA_964587635.1 uncultured Bordetella sp. | reverse complement strand
ACGCGCGGCGCCGGTTCGGCGCCCACCAGCTTCCATTTGCGGCCGGTCGGGAATCCCGCGCCGCCAAGGCCGCGCAGCCCCGAATCCTCGACGATCTTGCTGATCCCCTCGCGTGTGTGCTTCCCCGCGAGACAGTCGGCAATCAGCCGGTAGCCGCCTTGCTTGCTGTAGGTTTTGAAGTCGACATGGCTTGTGTCTGCACAGGAAAAAGATTTTTTGGCAACCACGTCCAAAACCTTTTTCTCCGTCGCGTTGCAGACGGGGTTCTGCCCCACCACCGCCACCGGCGCGGATTCGCAGCGGCCCACGCAGGGCGCGTGCAGCACGCGCACATTCTCGCCCAGGAGGGCGGGCAGTTTCTTCAGCAGGTCTTGCGAACCCGCCAGCGCGCAGGAAAGGGAATCGCAAACCCGCACCGTCAGCGCGGCGGGCGGCCAATCGCCTTCCTTGACGACGTCGAAGTGGTGGTAGAAGGTCGCGACCTCGTAGACCTCCGCCTGGGAAATGCCCATTTCCAACGCAAGTGCTGCGAGGTGTTGCGCGGAAAGCCAGCCGTAGTGATCCTGGATTTTGTGCAGGTGCTCGATAAGCAGGTCCCGCCGGCGAGGTTCACCGCCCAGCAGCGTGCGAACCTCTTCGCGAGCCTTGGGCTCGACGCCACGGCCTTTCAGTCCAAATCCGCGCTTGCCGCCTTTTTTCACCCTGCGATTATCCGGGAGCGGCAGCGCGGAGAGTCTTGACTGAGGTCAAGCACCGACGTGCAGCGGCAAGGCTTTCATGCCGCGGAACACCATGGAGTTGAGCCATTCGAGGCGCGCTTCGGGCACCGCGAGCTCGATGCGCGGCCAGCGCTTGAGCGCCGCCGGCAGCGCGATCTGGCCTTCCAGCCGCGCCAGCGGAAAGCCCAGGCAGATGTGCATGCCGAAGCCGAACGACAGGTGCGGCACGCCGTCGCGCTGCAGCATCAGGCGCTCGGGATCTTCGTAGGCCTCCGGATCGCGGTTCGCGGCGCTCAGCATGACGAACATGCGGTCGCCGGGCCGGAGCGTCTTGCCGCGCATTTCGTGCTCGACCTGCACCACGCGCGCCTGCACCCCGCTCGGACCGTCGAAGCGCAGCAGTTCCTCGACCGCGCGCGCGGCGAGGCCGGGATCGGCGCGCAGCGCCGCCATCTCGCCCGGAAACTGGAGCAGCGCGAGCAGGCCGTTGGCGATGTGGTTGGTGGTCGTCTCGTGGCCGGCGAACAGCAGAAGAATGCAGGTGGCGATCAGTTCTTCCTCGCTCAGGCGGTCGCCGCCCTCCTCGAGATGCACCAGCTGGGAGAGCAGGTCCGGTTCGGGTCTCTTCCGCCGGCGCTCGATCAGTTCCCGGAAAAAAGCCGCCATCTCGTGCGTCGCTTTCTGCGCGATGTCGTATTTCTCCGCCGCCATGCGCGAACTGCCGATGAACAGCGCCATGTCGTCGGACAGCCGCTTCACCATGGCGAGCTCCTCGCGCGGCACGCCCAGCATCGCCATGATCACCAGCGCGGGCAGCGGCCCGGCGAAGTCGGCGATGAAATCCACTTCCTCGCGCTCGCCGATGCGCTCGAGCAGCCACGCCACCAGTTCCTCGATCACGGGCCGCATGGCATGCATCGACTGCACGTTGAACACCTTGCTGGTGAGCCGGCGCAGCCGCGTGTGATCGGGCGGATCGCGGAACACCATCCACGTCGACAGATAGCGGACGATGTCGCCGATGCGCGCCGCCTCCGGCCCGGGCAGCGTGGCGAAGAACGGCCGCATCCGGTCCGACGAAATTTCCCGGTCGAGCAGCACCTGCCGGACGTCGTCGTAGCGCGTCAGCACCCAGGCCTTCAGGCGCGGACTCCAGTGCACCGGATCGTCCTCCCGCAGGCGGCGGTAGATCGGAAACGGATCGGCGAGGAATTCGGGCGCGTCCGGGCGAAAGTCCATGTTCAAATTATGAGCGATTGCACGGTAAACTGTACGCATGAAATTCAAACCTCTCGGCCGCTCCGGCGTCCAGGTCTCCGAACTCTGTTTCGGCACCATGTCCTTCGGCGGCGACGCCGACGAAGCCACCTCCGCCGCCATGTACAAGGCCTGCCGCGATGCGGGCATCAATTTCTTCGACTGCGCCGACCAGTACAACAAGGGCCGCTCGGAGGAAATTCTCGGCGCGCTGATGCGCGGCCAGCGCGACGACCTGGTGATCACCACCAAGTGCTTCAACCCGATGGGCGAGGACGTCAACGCGCGCGGCACCTCGCGGCGCCACGTCATCCGCGCGGTCGAGGGCAGCCTGAAGCGGCTGCAGACCGACCGCGTCGACGTGCTGTTCCTGCACCAGTTCGACAAGCTCACGCCGATCGACGAAGCCATGCGCGCGCTGGAAGACATGGTGCGCGCCGGCAAGGTCCTCTACCCCGCGGTCAGCAACTGGTCCGCCTGGCAGACGCAGCGCGCCGTGGACATCCAGGAAAACAACAACTGGGCGCGGCTGCAGGTACTGCAGCCGATGTACAACCTGGTGAAACGCCAGGCCGAGGTCGAGATCCTGCCGATGGCCGAGGCCAACGGCGTCGGCGTGATTCCCTACAGCCCCGCCGGCGCCGGCCTGCTGTCGGGCAAATACAGCGGCGCGGCCAGCGGCCGCCTCAAGACCAACAAGATGTACGAGGCCCGCTACGGCGAGAAATGGATGTTCGAAGTCGCCGACAAGTTCGTCGCCTTCTGCAAGCACAAGGGCCTGCACCCGGTCAGCACCGCCGTCGCCTGGGTCGGCGCGCATCCGGCCATCACCGCGCCCATCATCGGCGCGCGCAACCTCGACCAGCTGCAGGACTCGCTCAACTCCGTGCGCATCGAAATGACGCCCGCGCTGCGCGCGGAAATCACGGCGCTGTCGCGTACGCCGCCGCCCGCCACCGACCGCCTGGAAGAACTGAAGAAATCCTAGGCCGCCCTGCGATCGAGGGTTTTCTTCATCGCCGCCAGGCCCTGGTCGATCATCCCCGCGATCGCGCCGGCCAGATCGTTCGGCAGCAGGTCGGCGATCCACACGGCGCGGCAGCCCTC
>CAZPNH010000418.1:0-3086 GCA_964587635.1 uncultured Bordetella sp. | reverse complement strand
GGCCAGCCGAGCACGAAGATGATCGCCTGCGACAGGATCATGAACTGGATCGGCGACATGTTGAGCGACAGCACCCAGTGCTCGACCAGCTGCTGGCCGCCGAGCAGCGCGAACACGCCCGAGAACAGCGCCGAGCCGATGAACAGCCAGCACACCATCGCGGTGGTCTTGGCGGTCAGGAACACCGACTGCTTGGTGCGCTCCCAGTCGAGCGTGCCGGCCTGGATCGCCAGCAGGAACGCCCCGGCGGCGCCGATGGCGGCCGACTCGGTCGCGGTGGTGATGCCGAACAGGATCACGGCGAGCACCACGATGGTGAGGATGCCGAGCGGCATCACCGAAGAAATCAGCAGCTTGAGCAGCTCGAACTGCTCCGCCCGCAGCACCCAGTAATACCAGAGGAGCAGTGCGGCGGTCGCGGCGACGATTCCCCAGAACCACTTGAAGAACTCGGGCGGCGGACCGGCATCCGCGGGCGCAGCGGCGACCTGCTTGGCCAGTTCCGGGTCGCCCATTTCCTGCAGCCCGTCCGCTTCCTTCGTCTCCTCCGCGGACTCGGAGGAATTGGCGCCCATCTCCTGCGGCTTGTCTTCCTCCCCCGCCGGCTTGGCGGCGGGCGCCGCGGCCGGGGCCTGCATCTTGATCGCCGCCGTGACCTCGTTCAGGGCCTTGGCGTCGGCCTGCTGGTGAATCACCACGTACCACCAGATTCCCCACATCGTCACCGCCGCGAGCGCGAGCGGAAACAGCGCCGCGAGAAAATTCTTCCACAGCCCGCCGTACGTCAACGGGCCACGTTCGGTCCGCAGAGCGAGCGCCTTGCCCGGCGCGAACAGGGCCTTGATCAGCCCGATAAGCATGTTGTTCGAATAGGCCTGCTGGAATTTCGGCATCCATTCGGGCACCGGCACCCGCTGCTCGGCTTCGGGCAGCGGCGGCGCGATTTTCGGATTGATCAGCGCCCAGCCGACGATGTACACCAGGTACAGGAAGGACAGAAAGAAGCCGGGAAACATTGCCGAGGCGTACAGCTTCACCACCGACTGGCCCGCCACCGCTGCGTAGACGATGATCATCACGGATGGCGGAATCAGGATGCCCAGCGTGCCGCCCGCGGTGATCACGCCGGAGGCGAGCCGCACGTCGTAGCCGGCCTTGAGCATCGGGTTGAAGGCGATCACGCCCATGAGCACGACGACGGCGCCGACCAAGCCGCTCGCGATTCCCCAGAACGTGCAGACGATCAGCGTGGCCACCGCCAGCGACGCCGGCACGCGCCGGAACGCGAGCTGGATGCTGTAGAACATCTTGTCCACCAGCGCCCCCCGCTCCATCACGTAGCCCATCAGCACGAAGAGCGGGATCGACAGCAGGGTCTCGTTGGTCATGGCGCCGTAGGTGCGCTCGACCATCAGGTAGAAGATCTTGTTCTGCGCCCACGACTGCGACGGGTCGTAGAACGCGATGAAGCCGAAGAACATGCCCAGGCCCATCAGCGTGAACGCGGTGGGAAAGCCCATCATGATCACGATCACGATGAGCACCAGCATGGTCAGGCCGAGTGCGGGATCGCTCATTTTTTCTCCCCTCCCGGATGCCGCCCCACTTCCTCCGAAGCCCGGTCGCCCAGCCCGCGCGCGTGCGCAGCGTCGTCGATCTCGTGCACGCTTTCGATCGCGCGCTTGCGCGATTCGTCGTCCACATGGGTGCTGCCGGAGAGCTGCTGCTCGACGACGTCGATTTCCTCCGCATCCTTGAGCCGTTCCGGCCATTCGCCCGTCTTGAGGCACACGAAACAGCGCACGATCTCCGCCAGCCCCTGCAGCATCACCAGCGATCCCGCGATCGGGATAATCGTCTTGAAATGGTAGACCGGCGGCCCGTTGGCGGTCACGTTTGAGTGCTCGCCAATGCGCCAGGATTCACCAGCGTATTCGACGCCGGCGTAGACCAGGGCGAGAATGCCGGGAATGAAGAACAGGATGTAGAGCGCCAGGTCGAGCGACGCCTGCGTGCGCGGCTTCATCGAACCGTAGAGGAAGTCGCCCCGGACGTGCGCGTCCTGGGCCAGCGTGTAGGCACCGCACATCATGAACAGCGTGCCGTACATCATGTTGTTGATGTCGTAGATCCAGGCGTCCGGGGAATTGAGGATGTAGCGCTTGAACACCTCGATGCAAACCACCAGCATGAGCGCGATGATCAGCCAGGCCGTTAGCTTTCCTGCCCAGGTACTGACGCGGTCGGCGGCAAACAGGATTTTCTGAACGTTCATGGGTGGCGGCGGATCAGCGCAAAGCCTTCAAAAAAAAGCACCATCCGGGACCGCCCGGATGGTGCGGGTTCCTCTCCCAAGCCGTGGTCAGGACTTCTTGGCCCCGAAGTAGTGGTCGTAGGCCATGCGCCGGTTGACGACGACGTCCTTTTCCCAGCCGGCCGCGCGCTGCGCGAATTTCTTCTGCGAGTCGATGATCTCCTGGAACAGCGGGTTGCCGACCGCTTTCTTGGCAATGACCTCGTCGTAAACCTCCATCGTCTTCTTCAGGACCGAGTCGGGCGTCTTGTAGAACTTGACCTTGTCCACCGTCTGCAAAGTGATGTAGTCCTGCGAGTTGCGGTCGATCGCCTTCCACATCATGTTTGCCGACGACGCATCGACGGCGCTGGAAATGATCGCCTTCATCTTGGGCGGCAGCGCGTCGAACTTGGTCTTGTTGAAGGTGATCTCGAGCTGCTCCGCGTTCTGGTGATAGCTCTGCAGCATGCACACCTTGGACACGTCCGCAAAACCGAGCGCGCGGTCGGACGAGGTGTTGTTGAACTCGGCGGCGTCGAGCAGGCCGCGGTCCATCGCCGGGACGATCTCGCCGCCGGGCAGCGCGTTGACGGCGGCGCCCATCGCGGTGAACACGTCGATCGAGATGCCGACCGTGCGGTACTTGAGGCCCTTGAAGTCTTCCCACTTGGTGATCGGCTTCTTGAACCAGCCGAGCGGCTGCGTATACAGGGGCGCGTAGGGAAACGAGACCACGTTGGCATTGATGCCCTGGTAGATTTTTTCCAGCAGTTCCTTGCCGCCGCCCCAC
>CAZPNH010000417.1:0-3089 GCA_964587635.1 uncultured Bordetella sp. | reverse complement strand
TAGTTGGCCTGGCCGAAATTGCCGATCAGGCCCGAGGTCGAGGTCATGTTGATGTAGCGGCCCGAGTTCTGGCTCTTGAAATAGGGCGCCGCCGCGCGCGACACGTAGAAGGTGCCGTTCAGGTGCACGTCGATCACGGCTTTCCATTCCTCGACCGACATGTTGAAGAAGAAGCGGTCGCGCAGGATGCCGGCGTTGTTCACGACGACGTCAATTTTTCCGAAGGTGTCGATCGCGGTCTTGACGATGCGGTTCGCGGCTTCCCAGTCGGCCACGCTGTCGGTGTTCGCCACCGCAGTGCCGCCCTTGGCCTTGATCTCGGCGACCACCTTCTGCGCCGGGCCGGCATCCTGGCCTTCGCCGGCCACCGACGCGCCGATGTCGTTGACCACCACTTTCGCGCCGTGCGCGGCCATGGCCAGCGCGAAGTCGCGCCCGATGCCGCCGCCGGCCCCCGTTACGATCACCACTTTGTCTTTGAGCATGGGCCGCATGATAAAGTGAAGCAGGGAGGATCGCCATGATGAAATCCAGAATCCTGTTCGCCTTGTTGTTCACCGCCGCAACCCTCGCGCAGGCGCAGACCAAACCCGCGGGAAAATTCTCCGATAACGTCGTCAAAATCGGCCTGATCCTCGACATGGCCAGCCTGTACGCCGACATCACCGGCGAAGGCTCGGTGATCGCCGCCCGCATGGCGGTCGAGGACTTCGGCGGCAAGGTGCACGGCGTGCCGATCGAGATCGTCTACGCCGACCACCAGAACAAGGCCGACGTGGCGGGCGCCAAGGCGCGCGAGTGGTTCGACACTCAGCAGGTGGACATCATCGCCGACGTCGCCGCCTCGGCGACCGCGCTGGCCGCGCTGGAAGTGGCCAAGCAGAAGAACCGCATCATCATGTTCAGCGGGCCGGCGACCAACCGCCTGACCAACGAGAACTGCACGGCAGTGAGCGTGCATTACGCCTACGACACCTACGCGCTGGCGGCGGGAACGGGGCGGGGCGTACTCAAGAACGGCGGGGACACCTGGTTCTTCCTGACCGCCGACTACGCGTTCGGCACGTCGCTGGAGAAGGACGTCAGCGATGTGGTGCGTGCGGGCGGCGGCAAGATCCTCGGCTCGGTGCGCCATCCGCTGAACACGCAGGATTTCTCGTCGTTCCTGCTGCAGGCGCAGGCGTCGAAAGCGAAGATCATCGGCCTCGCGAACGCAGGCGGCGACACCATCAACTCCATCAAGGCCGCCAACGAGTTCGGCATCACCAAGACGCAGAGCCTGGCCGGGCTGCTGGTGTTCATCAACGACATCCATAGCCTGACGCTGGCCACCGCGCAGGGGATGCTGCTGACCGAGGCGTATTACTGGGACATG
This sequence comes from uncultured Bordetella sp., assembly GCA_964587635.1. Classification (GTDB taxonomy): domain Bacteria; phylum Pseudomonadota; class Gammaproteobacteria; order Burkholderiales; family SG8-39; genus RBG-16-66-20. The sequence goes on along the minus strand of CAZPNH010000417.1, from coordinate 1,714 downwards.
AACGACGAGACGCGCAAGTGGGCGCGGCGCTACTTCGATCGGATGAAGCGCATGCCGAACATGGCGCAGGCCGGAGTCTATTCCAGCATCACGCACTATCTGAAAGCGGTGCAGGCTGTAGGCACCGATGAAACCGGCGCGGTGATGGCGAAAATGAAATCCATGCCCATCAACGATTTCTTCGCCAAGAACGGCCGCATCCGCGAAGACGGCCGCATGGTGAAGGAAATGTACGTCTTCGAAGTGAAGAAGCCCTCGGAGTCGCAGTATCCCTGGGACTACTACAAGCTCAAGGCCACCATCCCGGCCGACGAAGCCTACCTGCCGCTGGCGAGGAGCAGCTGCCCGCTGGTCAAGAAGTCCTGAGAGGAAAAACATCATGCAGGCACAAAGCGCCTTCCGACACGCTCTAGCCATTGTCTTGCTCTGGGGATGGGCGGCAGTCTGGTCACCGGTACTGGCGCAATCGCCGGCCCCCGGGCCCGAGCACCAGGCGCTAAAAGTGTTCGTCGGCGAATGGGACCTCGATGCTGAAACCAAGGCCGTGCCGGCGCTCGGGCTGACGGACTCGGGCAAGGTCGCTTATCACCATGTCAACGAGATGACCAACGGCGGCTTCTTCCTCGAGACGCGCCGCACGGGTATGAGCGCGCGCGGGCCTGTCAGCGAGTTGTTCGTCTACGGCTATAGTCCCGTCTCGAAGACGTACCGTCAGGACGGCTACGGCAGCCGCGGGCAGGTACGAACATTCACTGCCACCGTCAGTGGTCTGGTGTGGTCGTTCGTCGGCACGAACACGAATCTCGACGGCAGCGGGACGAAGGAACGGTACACGGTGACCTACGCCCCCGATCTGCAGTCCGCGACGGTGCGGTCGGAGCATTCGAAGGATGGCGTAACGTGGTACGAGCGGCTCACTGGCACGTATACGAAGGTGCGCGGTCGCTAGCGGGCCGTTTCTATCTCGGGCGCGCGCTCAAGCATCGCGCGCACTGCACGGCAAATCCGGAACGGTAGCCGCCAGAAGGCGATATCTTCGCTGCTTCAAGAAAAGGAGATTCTCATGAATAAAAACACAATCTGCCTGTGGTATGAGCGCCGCGCAGAAGAAGCTGCCCGCTTCTATACGGGCCTTTTCCCTCAAAGCAGCCTCGGCGCCATCCATAGAGCGCCATCCGACTACCCTGATGGCAAGGCTGGCGATGTTTTGACCGTGGAGTTCGTTGTTGCCGGCATTCCCTGCATCGGCCTGAATGGCGGCCCGCGTTTCAAGCACAGTGAAGCTTTCTCTTTCCAGATTTCCACCGAAGATCAGGATGAAACGGATCGGTATTGGAACGCTATCGTCAATAACGGCGGGCTCGAAAGCCAATGCGGCTGGTGCAAGGACAGATGGGGTATTTTTTGGCAAATCACTCCGCGCGTTTTGACGGAGGCAATGGCCCAGGGTGGTGAAGTGGCCAAGCGTGCTTTTAGTGCCATGATGCCAATGCGCAAGATTGACGTTGCAATCATTCAGGCTGCAGTGCGCGGATAAGTGTGCACATGACCAAGCTCTCCCCGAACGCCCGACTCGTTTCCGCAATCTTCGAAGAAGTCGCGAAGGGCAATGGCGCGCCTTTCTGGGAGGCCTGCCACGACGATGTCGTCTGGCGCACCATCGGCCAGGGTTCCTGGAGCGGCGAGTTCGTTGGCAAGCAAACCATCGTCGACG
>CAZPNH010000416.1:0-3090 GCA_964587635.1 uncultured Bordetella sp. | reverse complement strand
GAGCGCGCCGCCGTCCGGACCGCGCACGTGGTAGTAGATCGAGTCGTATTTGTCGGTACGCAGCACCTGCTCCGCCGCGCCCGGGACGTCGACGGTGACGGACTCGCCGGAACTCCGGATGCGCTCTCCGAGCGCGATGCCGACGTCCACCAGCGCCTGGTCGTAGGCCTCTTTCGCGGGTTCGAGCGCGAGGAAGTACTGCCCGATCGCGCCCACCGTCAGCAGCACCGCCACCGGCGGCAGGAGCGCCCGCAGCAGGCGGCCGCGCAGGCTGCGGACCACCTATTTGTCCTTGAATTCTTCCAGCATGTAGCCGAAGCCGCGCACGGTGCGCACGCGCACCCCGGACGGTTCCAGCTTGGCGCGCAGGCGCGACACGTAGACCTCGATGGCGTTGGGCGTCAGCTCCTCGCCCCAGTTCGCCACCGCCTGGATGATGGACTCCTTGGAGACGATTTTTTCGACCCGCGCCAGCAGCACTTCGAGCACCGCCCATTCGCGCGCGGCGAGATCGAGCGGCTCGCCGTTCAGCTGCGCGCGGCGCGCCAGCGTGTCCAGCATGAGCGGGCCGTGCACGATCTTCGGCCCGGATTGCGCCTGCGAGCGGCGCACCAGCGCGCGCACGCGCGCCGCGAGTTCGGGCATGGCGAAGGGTTTGGCCATGTAATCGTCGGCGCCGAGGTCCAGGCCGTGGACCCGGTCATCGAGCGCGTCGCGCGCGGTGAGCACCAGCACCGGCGCCCGGTCCCCGGCGGCGCGCAGCCGGCGCAGCACCTCGAAGCCGTCGATGCCGGGAAGGCCGATGTCCAGGATCAGCAGGTCGAAGCGTTCGCGCCGGGCGGCGGATACCGCATCCTCGCCCTTGGCCATGACGTCCACCGCGTGGCCCTCGCCTTCGAGGATGCGCGCGATGCCGCTCGCGAGCGCAGTGTCGTCTTCAACAATCAGGATTCGCACCCGGGCAATCATACAGCCCCTAAAAGAAGGGGCCCGCTGGGTTGGATCAACCGGGCGGGCCCAAAGACCACGGACCGGGGGGAGGAGGATCCCCAATCCGTACTGCTGCAATTCATGCTGCCCGCGCAAGCTTGCGCATGCCTGTCCGAAGGCTTGCGCAGGGCTTGCAACGCCGCGCGGTACACTGCCGTAAGCTGGGCATCCGGAAAAACCCCATGAAGATCAACCCCCTCCCCGCGCGTCTCTTGCCGGCGTTCGCGGCCGCGGCCGTATTCGTCATTGCATCCACGCTGACGCGGATCGCGCTCGCCCTGCGTCCCGAGGTGGCGCAGCTCGGCGTCGCCGAGCTGCTGCGCAGCTTCGCCTTCGGGCTGGGCTACGATCTCGTCGCCGCGGCGTACGCGCTTACGCCCTTTGTCTTCTGGCTCGCGCTCGCGCCGGACCGTCTCGCGCGCACCTGGATTTACCGCGCAGCAAGCGTCGCCTGGTTCGCCCTCGCCTGTTTTGCCGCGCTCTTCACGGCCGTCGCCGAATGGCTGTTCTGGGACGAATTCGGCGCGCGCTTCAACTTCATCGCGGTCGACTACCTGCTCTACACGCATGAAGTCATCGGCAACATCTGGGAGTCCTATCCCACGGGCAAGCTGCTCGTCGCGCTGGCGCTCGCGGCCGCGGCGGTCGCGGCCCTGTTCGCGCGGCGCATCTGGAACTGGTCGGCGGCCGCCGCGGGATGGCGCGCCGGTCTCGCGGCCGCCGCCGCGCAGATCGCGCTGGTCGCGGCGCTCGCCGTGTGCGTGAACAGCGATTTCAAGAACCGCTCCGCGCAGGACGCGGCCAACGAACTGGCGGGCAACGGCATCTACGAGTTCTTCGCCGCCGCCCGCCGCAACGAACTCAGCTTCGAGCGCTACTACGCCACGCTGCCGCTCGCCGACGCGATGACCACGGTGCGCAATGGATTCCCGGGCGCGCGCTGGATCAAGCCGGAAGAAGGCGGCGTCGAGCGCCTGGAACCCGGCGCGCCCGCCACGGGCGGCGAGCAGAAGCTGAACGTGATCCTGGTGAGCGTGGAAAGCCTAGGGGCGGAGTTTCTCGGCGCCTATGGAGACAAGCGCGGCCTGACGCCCAATCTCGACCGCCTGGCGAAGGAGAGCCTCTGGTTCTCGAGGGTCTACGCGACCGGCAACCGCACCGTGCGCGGCCTGGAAGCGCTGTCGCTCGCGCTGCCGCCGACGCCCGGCCAGTCGATCGTGCGGCGGCCTAACAACGGCAACCTCTTCACGCTGGGCAGCGTATTCGAGGCGAAGGGCTACGGCGTGATCTTCGCCTATGGCGGCTACGGCTATTTCGACAACATGAACGCCTACTTCGAGGCGAACCACTACCGCGCCGTCGACCGGCGCGCCATTCCGGCCGCGCGCATCCAGTTCGAGAACGTGTGGGGCGTCGCCGACGAACACCTGTACGACCAGGCGATCGAGGAGATCGACCGCGAAAAAGCGGCGCACGGCGGGCGCCCGGTGTTCGTCCACGTCATGACCACGAGCAATCACCGCCCGTATACCTATCCGCCCGGCCGCATCGACATCCCCTCCGGCAAGGGCCGCGACGGCGCGGTGAAATACACCGACTACGCCATCGGCTACCTGCTGGAGCGGGCGCGCGCCCGCCCCTGGTTCAAGGACACGCTGTTCGTCATCACCGCCGATCACGGCGCCAGCGCGCGCGGCACGTCGCAGATACCGGTGGACAAATACCTGATCCCGGTGTTCGTGTACGCGCCGGGCCGCGTCGCGCCGCGGCGCGTCGACCGCCTGATGTCGCAGATCGACATTCCGCCGACACTGCTCGGGCTGCTCGATTTCCGCTACTTCAGCAAGTTCCTCGGCCGCGACGTGCTGCGCTCGGCGCCGGCAACCGACCGCGCCTTCATCGCCAATTACCAGACGCTCGCCTTCATGAAGGATGACCGCATCGCGGTGCTGCAGCCCAAGCGCAAGCTGAACGTGTACCGGCTGGAAGAGGGCCGCAACTACGTGCCGCTGCCGGCCGACGCGGGGCTCACCGGAGAAGCCATCGCGTTCTACCAGGTCGCCTCCTACCTGTTCCGCAACGGCCTGTACCTCGACGAGG
>CAZPNH010000415.1:0-3091 GCA_964587635.1 uncultured Bordetella sp. | reverse complement strand
CGGCGGCATGCAGCAGCGCGCGTCCATCTGCCGCGCGCTCGTGCACGAGCCCGAGATCCTCATGCTGGACGAACCCTTCGGCGCGCTGGACGCCTTCACGCGCGAGGAATTGTGGTGCGCGTTGAGGGACGTGCAGGCCGCGCGTAAGGTGACGGTGATGCTCGTCACCCACGACCTGCGCGAGGCGGTGTTTCTCGCCGACACCGTGTACGTCATGTCGAACCGGCCGGGCCGCATCGTCAAGCGCTGCGAGGTGAAGCTGCCGCGGCCGCGCGACCTGGACGTCACCTACACGCAGCCCTTCCAGGACATCGTGCACGAGCTGCGCGGCCTGATCAGCGCGAGGCACTGATGGGGCGCGAGGAATTCGCCATCAAGGTCGTGTCGCCGGCGGTGTTCACGCTGGCGCTGTTCGCGCTGTGGGAGATCGCCTGCCGCGCCTTCAACATACCGCTCACCATCCTGCCCGCGCCTTCGGTGGTGTTCGGCGCGCTGTGGCAGTACCGCGCGCCCATCGCGGAGAATTCCATGGTGACGCTGTGGACCACGCTCGCCGGCTTCCTGCTGGCGACCGGCTTCGGCCTGCTGCTCGGCATCCTGCTCGGCTGGCACCGCGCCATCTACGCCGGGCTCTACCCGGTGATGATCGGCTTCAACTCCATCCCGAAGGTCGCCGTGGTGCCGGTGCTGATCCTCTGGTTCGGCCTGGGCGAGATCCCGGCGATCATCACCGCCTTCCTGATTTCCTTCTTCCCGATCGTGGTCAACGTCGCAACGGGCCTCGCCACCGTCGAGCCGGAGATGGAGGACGTGCTGCGTGCGCTGGGCGCGTCGAAACTCGACATCGTGCGCAAGGTCGGCATTCCGCGCTCGCTGCCCTACTTCTTCGGCTCGCTCAAGGTGGCCATTACGCTCGCCTTCGTCGGCGCCGTGGTTTCCGAAACGGTGGGCGCCAACAAGGGCATCGGCAAGCTGATGCTGGACGCGCAGGCCTCCTTCCAGGTGCCGATCGTGTTCGCCGGCCTGCTGGTGCTCGCCTTCCTCGGCATCGTGCTCTACGCGCTCACCGCCCTGATCGAGAAGCAGTTCACTGGCTGGGCGTTCCGGGGACGCGCGCAGGCCTGATTCCCACCGCCCAGCGTCCCATTGCGCAAATTGAGCCCCGCGCCGCTTCTCTTCTCAGAACATGCCCTGGGCATTGACGCGAGGGATCTTCGGGGCGACCCACGGGGCCGAGTCGGTCGGGTTTCCGACGAGCTGCAAGGTGTCCCAATGCTCGACGGCCTTTCCATCATTGTCGAACCGGTAGATATCGACACCGGCGATGCCCGTGTCCGTAGGATCGTCGGTCAGAAGATTCAGGAAGTTCACATGCGCGAACACGGAGTCGCCGACGGCGATGACCTTGTGGACCACGACGCGCGCGCGCTCATGCGTCCGGGTGACCTGCCCGAAATACCGGCCTAGGGCCACGGACCCGTCGGCGATGAGGGGGTTGTGCTGGATGTAGTCGGCACGGACGAACCTTGCCGTCGCCTCTTCCGACTTCTTCTGGTTAATCATCAGTTCATAAAGAGCCAGTACGTTGTCTTTGTTGCGGACAGCGCGGGTGTCTTTTGGGTCTACGAGTACGAGCATCGAAATTTCCTCGGTAAAAAGAGATTGAGACTGCGCAGTGCGGTCAACCGAGACCGACAACCCGGAGACGGAGCGCATCCAGCTCTGCATCGGATTTCGCCCGAACGGCCCTGAGCATTTCCTCGGCATCGGCGCCGACCGCGCCACGACTTGGCGCAGGAACCTGCTCGGCCAGCTCAATCACGCGCGTAGCGGCCGAAACAGCATCGAGTCCGCTGCTCTGCATGCGGTTGAGCATTGTGGCGAATGTGTCGAACGCCTGTCCGTACAACTTGCGGTGCTCAGGCGTCATGCCGTCGGCCACGCGCGCAAGCGCGGACGCCGTCTTCGCTGGGCCACCGGTCCTCATGTTGCCAGCAGAAGCCACCACGACATCGACGCCAAAAGACTTCAGTTCGGCGCGATAGACGGCCGAGAACACCTCCATTGCCGCCTTCGATGCGCCTGATGGCCCATTGAAGGGCAGCGGCACACTGGCCGTCCAGGTGCTGATCTGGACAATGCGGCCGCGCGCCTTGCGCAGCGCCGGCAGAAACGAGTTGATAACCGACAGCGCGCCAAAGACATTGACATCGAACTCGCGCCGGATGGCGTCGAGCGACAGAACCTCGATCGGTCCTGGCGTCAGGATGCCGGCGTTGTTGATAAGGAGATCGAGACCGGCATCGCCGAGCGCATCGGACACGACGTCCGCCCAAGCTTGCACCGCCGATTCCTGGGTCATGTCGCAGATCGCCAGACGGATGCGTCCGTCCGAGACATCCTTCAGTTGCCGGATTTCCGCGTCAGTCATGGCTGTGCCGAAAACGGCATAGCCCTTCGCAGCGAATCCGAGCGCGATCTCACGGCCCAGGCCGGCGCCGGCACCGGTGATCGCGACGGAACGGCCCGATTTTGCAATCGAGGATGGCATGTTATTTACCTTTCGCGTTGAGGCACGCTGCGGTCATTTCTTTCCGGAGTTGAGCAATTGCTGCTCCCACGCGAACGCGATACCCGAGGCACCACCATGAGCAACGGTGATCTCAGCAACAGCCGGGATCGTCGCTTCGCGCGCCCAGTCGCGCTGCCATTCGCTCATGACTGCAACCCAAGTGATCGGCACGGCCCCGGCCTGCACCATCCTCAGAACCGCCATGTCGTGCGCTTCTCGCGATACGCCGCCGGATGCGTCGGTGACGATGAAGACGTCGTAGCCGTCGGCCAGGCTCTGAATCACGGGCATCGCGAGGCAGATTTCCGTCCACAGCGCCGCGACGACAAGCTGCTTACGCCCGGTCTTCTTCACCGCCTCGACGACGCGCTGGTCTTCCCATGAATTGAGGGTGGTCCGATTGATCGGCTTCTGCGTTGGAAATACATCCTGTATGCCCTTGAGAAGGTACCCACCGCGATCCTCGGCGACGGTGGTCAGGATTGTCGGAACCTTGAACGCCTTCGCCGCCTTTGCAAG
>CAZPNH010000414.1:0-3096 GCA_964587635.1 uncultured Bordetella sp. | reverse complement strand
GGTCGGAAGCCCTGCGGCGGGTTACGGCCGGGGTGTCGAGCAAAAGAACCTAGGTGCCCGCGTCAGGCTCAACGCTGAGGTTGATCGGCCGCGAGGGTACGACGGTGGAAATCGCATGCTTGTAGACCATCTGGGTCACCGAATTCTTCAGTAGGACCACGTACTGGTCGAAAGATTCGATCTGGCCCTGCAGTTTTATGCCGTTCACCAGGTAGATCGAAACCGGCACATGCTCCTTGCGGAGCGTGTTCAGAAACGGATCTTGGAGAAGCTGTCCCTTATTACTCATTTTTATACCTCTCGCGAGGAGGTTTGGGACCCTACTGTAATTGATATTTAAGCGTTTTCCTAGCCAACTTTGGTGGGGGGCACGACGTCGCCGCACTGGGCGCGATGCCGGAGGGCGTGGTCCATCAGCACGCAGGCCAGCATGGCCTCGGCAATGGGGGTGGCGCGGATGCCGACGCAGGGATCGTGGCGGCCGGTGGTCTCGACGGTCGCCGGCCTGCCCTGGGTGTCGATGGTGCGCCGGGACAGCCGGATGCTGGAGGTGGGCTTGAGCGCGATCGAGACCGTGACGTCCTGGCCGGTCGAGATGCCGCCCAGCACGCCGCCGTTGCGGTTCGACAGGAAACCCTGCGGCGTCATTTCGTCGCCGTGCTCGCTGCCTTTCTGCGCGATCGAAGCGAAGCCGGCGCCGATTTCCACGCCCTTGACCGCGTTGATGGACATCATCGCGCCGGCAATGTCGGCGTCCAGGCGCCCATAGACCGGTTCGCCCCAGCCCACCGGGACCTTCTCGGCGACCACGTTGACTCGCGCGCCGCAGGAGTCGCCGCTCTCGCGCAGCGCATCCATGAATTTTTCGAGTTCCGCCATGCGCGCATTGTCCGGCGCGAAGAACGGATTTTCCCCTACGTCCTGCCAATTCTTGAACGGAATTGCCAGGGGACCCAGTTGGGCCAGATAGCCGCGGATCCGCACGCCGTATCTTTCCGCCAGCCACTTCCTGGCGATGGCGCCCGCCGCCACGCGCACCACCGTCTCGCGCGCCGAGGCGCGCCCGCCACCGCGCGGGTCGCGGATGCCGTACTTCTGCCAGTAGGTGTAGTCCGCGTGTCCAGGGCGGAATTTCTCCGCGATGGCGCTGTAATCCTTGGAGCGCTGGTCCTCGTTGCGCACCAGGAAGCCGATCGCCGTGCCCGTGGTCTTGCCTTCGTACACGCCCGACAGGATCTCCACCGTGTCGGTTTCGCGCCGCTGCGTGACGTGGCGCGAGCTGCCCGGCTTCCTGCGGTCCAGCTCTTTTTGGAGATCTTCATTTTTCAATGCCAAACCGGGAGGACAGCCGTCCACGACCCCGCCATAGGCCGGGCCGTGCGATTCGCCGAACGAGGTGACGCAGTAGAGCGTGCCGAAGCTATTGCCTGACATGAGAAAAGCTTAGCACGGGATACCGCTAAACAGCCTCGAAGAACGGCCGCGTCTCGAACACCGAATTCGAGAGCGCGCGGCCGCTCGAGCGCAGGTGGCGCTTGAGGACGAAGTCGAACAGCAGCGGGTTGTAGGTGCGGATTTCCGTCAGCACCGGCGCGGCCGATTCCTGCACAAGGCCGAGCGACACCAGGTAGTCCACCGAGAAGATCGGCATGATGCCGGGCAGCGGATAATCCGAGCCGTTCAAGAGACGCGGGTGCCATTCCGTGCGCGCGATCACCTTCGCCAGCGCCACGCCCGCACGTTTCGTCTGCGTGATTGCAGAAATGTCTCCAAATAGATTTCTTTCGTAGCGCTTTTCCTCGAAGAGCCTCGAGAACAAGACAAAACTTTCAACGTAAGGCCCGTTCGGCCCCTTGTCTACATCGCGGTCCTCGCCCATCGAAGCGCAATGCGCGATCACCACGCGCACGCCGGCGTCCAGCGCGCGCCGCAGCCGCAGCGGGTTGCCGAGATCCTGCGCATCCGTGCCGATCACGGCGCGCTCCTGGCCCGCGTGCGAGATCACCGGCAGCTTGAGGCGCGCCGCGGCTTCGTAGAACCTGTCGCAGAGCGGCGAAGCGGGATCGATGCCCATGGCGGCGGGCAGCCACTTCACCGCGCGCGCGCCGTCGCGCTTCGCTTCTTCCAGCGCCGCAATGCAATCCACCCGGTAAGGATGGATCGATGCAGCCCATTCGAACGCGGCCGGATGCTCGCGCGCGGTTTCGCGCGCGTAGGCATCCGGAACGTAGAAGCTGGTGCGCTCGTCGTCGCGCCGGCCGTCCTCGCCGTAGGCGCGCTCGAACGCGAACAGCAGGATCTTGGCGCCGCGGCGCATTCCGTCGATCAGGTTGAGCATGCGCCTGACGTAGGCCTGATCGACGCTGCCGCCCTCCCCCGCGTAGGCGCAGCCGGCGTTGAGGAAGAACAGGCGCCGCACGTAATGCGCCGGGTTGAGCGCGCTGTTCATGCGCGGATTGAGCCAGACGCCGCTCGCCGAATCTCCGGTGCCGACCAGGTGGGCGTGCGAATCCCAGACGCGCGCCGGAGCGAGGCCTTCCCAGGCGGCCTGCACGAGTTCGTGCTGCGCCAGGCGCCGCGGCAGGCCAACCAGGCAGGGATTCCAGATGCCCTGCTCCGGCCAGAACTTCCACGCCGCCAGCGCACCGGCGCCGGCGAGCGCGGCGCCGCCCAGCAGGAAGTTGCGCCGTCTCAGGAGTACGTCAGGCCGGCCAGTTCTTGATGTAGCCCTTAAGCATCTTGTTCTCGAAATCCTGCTCTTCGAGAACCGCCTTGGCGACATCGCGGAACGAAATCACGCCGAGCAGCTTGCTTTCCTGCATCACCGGCAGGTAGCGTGCGCTGGTATCCAGCATGGTGCGGCGCAGGTCGTTGACCTCCATGTCGGGCGCCGTGGTCACGGGGTCCTTCACCATGATCTCGCTCACTTTCATTTCACCCAGCGCGCCGCCGCGCTTGGCGAGCGCCGCGAGCAGTTCGTGGAACGTCAGCATGCCGACCATGCGTCCCTGGTCGAGCACCACCAGCGAGCCCAGGTTCTGGTCCGCCATCGTCTTCACCGCGTCGACGGCGCTGCTGCCCGGCTCGGCGCTGATC